>JBPYES010000075.1:0-3815 GCA_051984825.1 Jatrophihabitantaceae bacterium | reverse complement strand
CCGCCCTGGTTCGGGTAGAAGTTGACGATCGCGAAGCTGTTCATCATGCCGGCGAGCGCCGCCGCCACGCCGGTGAGCACGAACAGGATTATGCGGGTGCGCATGATCGGGATGCCCATGAGTCCGGCGGCCTGCTTGTTGTCGCCGATGACGTGCGCGTTCTGGCCGATCCGGTGCCGGAACAGCAGCACCCAGGTTACGACAGCCAGGATGACGAACCACACGAACTGCATCGGGATGCCGAACCACCGCCCGGTCAGCAGCCGGCCGGCGATGCTGTCAGTCGCCTCGAGCAGCGTGTAGCTCTTGCCGTTGACCAGCACCAATGTCAGTCCCCGGAACAGGAACTGGGTGCCGATGGTGACGACCAGCGCCGGGATACCCATGATCGTGACGAAGAGGCCGTTCACCAGCCCGGCGGCGGCGCCGATCGCGAGCGTGACGAGCACGCCCAGCGTGACGTTGTGGGTCGCGTGCTCGACGCCGATGTAGCCGACCATGCCCAGCGCGAAGACGGACGGGAACGACAGGTCGATGTCGCCCGCCACGATGAGCATCGTCAGCGCCAGCGCGATGATGCCGAAGTACGGCACCGATATCGCGTACGACACGTAGATGCGGCTGTGCAGGAACGTGTCCGGCGCCAGGATCGTGAAGATCATCCACACGATCAGGAAGGCCGTGGTGATGCCGATCTGGGAGGCATACGTGACGGCGAACGTACGAGGGGTCCAGCGCCGCTTGGTCGCGGCCGGTTGCTGCGGGGCCCGTTCGACGGTCGTGGTCATCGCTCGCCTTCCGGTCCGGCACCGCGCTCCGGTTCGGTGAACCGGCCCGTCGCCGCGACCTCGCGCATGATCGTCGTCAGTTCGTCGAGCGAGTAGCGGGAGGTGGGGAACTCACCGGCGACTCCGCCCCGGTCGAGGATGACGACGCGGTCGGAGACCGAGTAGACGTGGAAGATGTTGTGGTCGATGAAGATCGCCGACTTGCCTGCCTTGCGGATGCGGCGCACGAAGTCCAGGCACTTCTCGGTCTCGCTGAGCGAGAGGCCCATGGTCGGCTCGTCCAGGATGATCAGGTCCGCCTCGAAGTGCAGCGCCCGGACGATCGCCAAGCCCTGGCGCTCACCCCCGGACAGCCCGGTGACCGGGGTGTCGGGCGTGAGGATCGCCGAGGTGAACCCCATTGACTCGAGCATCAGCTTCGCGGTGACGCTGCGCATCTTGCCCACGTCGAGCATGCCGCCCGGGTGCGTCAGCGGGCGCCCCATGAAGATGTTGCGCCATAGCGACTGCTGCTCAGCGAGCGCCCGCTCCTGGTAGACCGTCTCGACGCCGAGGGCGCGCGCCTTGCGGACCGTGAGGCCGTCGATCTTCTTTCCGCGGAAGAAGATCTCGCCGGTGTCCGGATGATGGTATCCGGTGATGATCTTGATGAGGGTTGACTTGCCGGCCCCGTTGTCGCCGACCAGGCCCAGCACCTCGGCGGGACCCAGCCTGAGGCTGACGTCGTTCAGCGCGTGCACGCCGCCGAACGACTTGGAGACGTGCCGCAGCTCGAGGACGTCCACGGCCGCGTCTTCGGGCCCAGTGGCCGACGGCCGGAGAGCTTCCAGCTCGCCGGCCGCCGCTCCTTGCGCGTTCGACATGCTTACCGAATCTGCTTTTGGACGAGGGGTGCCACCTGGTCGATCGTGGACTTGTCCACGAAACCGCCACCGGTGTCGACGTGCAGGCCGCTGAACCCATATTCATGGGCCAGGCACAACTGCAGGACGCCCATATAACCCTGCAGCCACTCCTGCTGGTCGATCACGAGGTTGATGTAGCCGTCCTGGATGCCCTTCACCGTCGCCGGCGACATGTCGAACCCAGCCGCATACACCGAACCGGGGTTGAGGTTCGCGGCCTTCATGAAGGTCGGGATCGTCGAGGTCAGGTTGCCGTGGTCGATGAAGATCGCCTTGATGTTCGGGTGCTTCGACATTTCGCCGGTGAAGATCGGCACGCCGGCGGACGGGTCGGAGTTGGTCGCGTCGTTGATCTCCAGGTAGTCGACCTTCATGCCGGCCTTGGTCAACGTGTCGGTGATGCCCTTGGTGCGCTCACCGCGACCCGGCTGCGACTTGAGACCCCACACGAACACCTCTGCGCCCGGCTGGATATTGCCGCGCTTGATGGCCTCCGTTGCGAGCGCGGCGCCCGCGTTGTAGAGCGTCGCGCCGGCGTACCCGGTGCCGTCGGGGGCGTACTTGGCCTCGGCCTTCGGCAACTCCGTGTTCATGACGGTCACCTTGATGCCCTGTGACTGGGCCTGGTCGATCAGCGGATCGAAGGCGGAATCACCCGGGTGGCCCATGACCGCGATGCCGTCGGGCTTGGTGGCCATCGCCTGCTGGAACTGGGTGATCATCTTGTTCGGATCCCAGTCCGACCACTGATACGTGACGTCCGGACCGAGTGCGGCCGCCGCGGCCTTCGCGCCGTTGTACACGACGGTCTCGAACCCGCCACCAGCCGTGCCACCTGGGAAGAAGACGATCTTCATTCCCTTGCAGAACTGGGCGCCGGTCGGGACCGCGGCACCGCTGGCGCTCGCGCTGGCGCTGGTGGACCCCGTGCCCGATTGCGACGGGTGTGATCCCTTCTTCCCGCTGCTACATGCCGCGACCGCCAGACCTACGACGGCGATAGCGGCGCCGACGCGCCAGGCTGTCGGCCAGTTTCTTCCTCTCATACCCCGTCTCCTTCTGCCATGAGCCCCAAGAAATCTCTGAACACGCCGTGGTCCGCCAATATGGGGCCTCCCTCCGTCAGGAGACGCCGCCCGTTACTGCATTCGAGTGTCTGCAACCGTATGCTTAGATCGAAGTCCTGCCGCTGTCAACACCTTGCAGACCGCGACGGAGGTATTCGTGTCCGTGGCAGACCTGCGCGAAGAAGTGGCTGCGGCCAATCGCGCCCTCGCCGGCGCCGGCCTCGTCACGCTGTCATTCGGGAACGCCAGCGGCGTCGACCGCGACCGTGACGTGCTGGTCATCAAGCCGAGCGGCATCCCGTGCGCCCAGCTTCGTCCAGAAGACACGGTGGTCGTCTCGCTGCAGGACGGTCGTGTTGTCGACGGATCGCTTCGGCCTTCCTCCGACACGCCGACGCACCGCGCGCTGTATCGGCGGTTCGCGAACGTGGGCGGAATCGTTCACACCCACTCGCCGTTCGCCACGGCGTGGGCGCAGGCCGGCCGGGCGATCCCATGCCTCGGCACAACTCACGCCGATCACTTCGCGGGTGCGGTGCCCGTCACCCGGCCGCTCACCGCGCAGGAGATCGCGGCCGACTACGAGCATGAGACCGGCGAGGTCATCGCCGAGACGCTTACCGAGTGCGGCCTGGATCCGCTGGCTATGCCGGCAGCACTCGTGGTGTCGCACGGCCCGTTCACGTGGGGAGTTGCCGCGTCCGACGCGGCCGTGAACGCCGCGACCCTCGAGCTGGTCGCCGCGATGGCGTGGCACACGCTCGCCCTCGCCCCGGACGTCCAACCGCTGGGTGCAATGCTCGCCACGCGGCATTTCACCCGGAAGCACGGTCCGGACGCCTACTACGGCCAGCCTGCGGCTCAGTAGCGACGGAAGGCGCCACGCCTTGACGTGCGCCATGTGAGCGTGAACACTCTCAGTTTTATACGGCGCCTCACCTTGCCCGAATGTACATTTCCCACGTCGATTGTGGTTAACGATGCGGGACCACTCGACACGCCCAATATGTCAACTGTCGGATCTGCGAAGGACGCATATCGTACCTTCTGCGGAA
>JBPYES010000074.1:0-2434 GCA_051984825.1 Jatrophihabitantaceae bacterium | reverse complement strand
GACTGGGGTGATGCGCATCGGTGCGGTCGCGGCGGCCAGCGGGGTCAGCGTGGAAACGCGGCGGTTCTACGAACGCCGGGGCCTGCTCGCGCCACCCGCCCAGCCGTCGGGGCACTGCGCGGTCTGCCTCGAAGACGCGTGCACCGCTTCACTGTCCGGGCTTCACCCGGCTCTCGCCGCCGTCGTGACCTCACGACGTCGCCAGGGAAGATCGCCGACCCTGTGCGGTGTACCTGGCTCTGCATCGGAACCCGTACGCCGACTCTGGCTGAGCCGACGGCGTCGGACCCGGCCCCTATCCTCGGGGACATGACGATTCAGCGCATGGACAACGTCGGCATCGTCGTCGACGACCTCGACGCCGCCGTCGCTTTCTTCACCGAACTCGGCATGGAGCTGGAAGGCAGGATGCCGATCGAAGGAAGCTGGGCGGAAAATGTCGTCGGGCTCGACGACATGCGAAGCGAGATCGCGATGATGCGGATCCCGGACGCCCCGGGCCGGCTCGAACTGGCGAAGTATCACACCCCGAAGGCGATCACCCCCATGCCGGAGATCACCCCAGCGAACACGCTGGGCCTGCACCGCGTCATGTTCGCCGTCGACGACATCGAGGACACCCTCGCCCGCCTCCGCCCGCACGGCGCCGAACTCGTTGGCGAAGTGACGCGCTACGAGGACAGCTACCTGCTCTGCTATCTCCGCGGGCCGAGCGGAATCATCCTTGCGCTGGCCGAGCAGCTGAGCTGAGAAAAAGAAGTCCGCTCACAAAGGCGCCGACCTAATCGAGCAGGTTGAGGTGCCGCCGGGCCGCGCCCGAGTTCCGCTATGAGGCGGGACATTCGTCACCGACCAATCCGTACATTGCCCCGGGGAGGCAAGAATTCGGACAAACGGGGCTGTGCTTGGCACGCTGACGGCGAGCCATCGCGCGCATTGGCTCGTTCATCGCATCCCCTCCGGTGCGCCGAAGACGGCGACCGGGTCGCCGGTGTACCAGACGTTGTCGATCCGGACCCGGCGCATCATCCAGCGCGCCCCGTCACGCACCAACGCCACGTCGTAACGGTTCTTCAGCAGCGAGTGTGTGCCGCGGTCGGCGGTGAGCACGTGCTGGGCCTCGACGAGCGCAGTCAGGGTGGCGGTGTCGCCCGCGATGTCGACCCGCGGGTTGGTGACCTGGTGGGTGGTGACGACCCGGTCGGCGAAGCCCGTGAGAATGGTGTCGACGATCGTGTCCCGGCCGACCATGAGCGGCGGCTTCCCACCCCAGCGGGCGGCGGCAGGCCGGAAGTCGAGTTCAGCGTCTGCGGCGAAGGAGGAGGCGAACAGCGCGCGATCGGGCAGGTCCTGGCCCAGGCCGAAACGGTACAGCGCGTCGACGATCTCCAGGTGGTCACGCAGTTCCCGGTCGACGGCGGCCGGCTCGGCCGGTGGGATGGCGAGCGCATGGCTTCGAGTGACGTACATGCCTGCAAGTCTTGCCGGACGCAGTACACGATCAACGCGAGAGTGTGCAACGATCGTGAAGCGGGACTTCACAATCGGCAAGGTCGCGTGCTGGAACGACACGAACTCGACGCGTTCGTCACGCTCGCCGAGGAATTGCACTTCGGCCGCACGGCGCAGCGGCTGCGCGTGTCGACGACCCGGGTCAGCCAGACGATCCGCAAACTGGAGCGTCGCGTCGGCGTGCCACTGTTCAACCGCACGAGCCGCCGCGTCGAGCTCACCGCGGTGGGCCGGAAACTCTACGACGACCTCCAGCCCGCCTGGGCGCAGATCGCCGCCGGATTCCAGCGGGCCGTCGAGGCCGGCCGCGGCATGGCCGGCACCCTGCGCGTCGGCTTCGTCGGCGCCGCCGACGGCCAACTCGTGCTCCAGATTGCCGAGCTGTTCCGAACCCGGCACGTCGATTGCGACGTGCTGATTCGAGAGGCGCAGATTGGCGAGTACATCGCGTGGTTGCGCGACGGCGTGGTCGATGTGCTGCTGACCGCGTATCCGATCGGCATCCTGCCTTCCAGCTCCATGCCGAGTTCGGTGAAGAAAGCGACGGCGGCGTCGAGGTCGTCGACAACAATGCCCACGTTGTCCATCCGCTGGATCGCCATGGGAGAAGGCTAGTCGCGCGCTGTGGCGGCGGGGGCGGGGGTGCGGTGGCGGCGGGCGGCGTCGCCGGCCGTTCGGTCCACGCGCAGCGCTCCGGCAGCCGTGCCGGCCGCGATGAGCGCCAGCAGGCAGAACGCGACCGTGTAGGCCGTCAGGCCCACCCCGACGACGCCGCCTAGACGCAACGCCACCGCGGCGACCGCGATCGCCAGGCCGCCGGCGAGCTGCATGCTGGTCGCGGCCAGCGTGTTCGCGTCCCGCATCAGCTCCGACGGCATGTCGGCCAGCCCGACCGTGCTGTACACGGTGAACCCGACCGACC
>JBPYES010000073.1:0-3181 GCA_051984825.1 Jatrophihabitantaceae bacterium | reverse complement strand
GGAGCTGATTCCACGGACATGATCCATCGCAGCCGGCCTCCTTAGAGGAGCGTCCTGGTCACACCGCGCAGAGACCGCTCATCGCCAGACCTTGTCCCCGTGTGGAGCACCGCACTGAAACAAGATGGGGGCGAGGGCATGTCTCTGCCTCTCGAATCTGCGTAGACCCCTACAACTGGCGTGTCAACTCCACTGTCCGGTATCGACGGCGAAATCCGTCTGAACGCGGAGTGTTCATGCGTGGAACCCGGGCGCGGTGCCCGCGGGGCGAGGAGCATGCTTGGCGAACACGTCCGGTGGCGTCTGTCCGCCGTCGGTCGCTCGAAGAAGGTAGTGATGCGCAGGATCACGGGCTGGCGGTGCATCGGGGTGCTGATGCTGCTCGTCGCCGGCTGCTCGAGCGGCAGCCCTGCGGCGACGAAATCGCCGACCACAACGAGCTCCGGCTCTGCGCATGGCAATACCTGGTCGGTGGTGGCACTTGGGGATTCGGTGCCCGCGGGCTCGGCGTGTGATTGCACGCCTTACCCACAGCTGAGTGCCTCCGACCTGTCGGTGCCCGGGCTTCGGGAGGTCTCCGCGGACAACCGCGCCGTGGGCGGTTACACAACTACGGACGTGATCCGCCAACTCACTCAGAACCACGAGGTGATCGAGGCTGTGAAGCAGTCCGACGCCGTCGAGCTGGAGGTTGGCGCCAACGATATCGCTTACTCGACGAAATGTGGGACAACCGTCGACTGCTACACCCCCGGGATCCCTGAACTGGAGCAGAACCTTCGGGCCATCGTGCAGCAGGTCGACGAGCTCACTGCGGGACGCCCGATGCTCGTGGTGCTGCTCGATTACTGGAGCGTTTGGCTTGGTGGGCAGTACGCGCAGGCGAAGGGTCAGGCGTACGTGGACGCGGCCGCGACAGTGACCGGCGAGGTCAACGCGGCGATCAAGACGGTCGCCGGGCAGACCAAGTCCGGCTATGTCGACCTGCGTGCGGCATTCAAAGGCCCTGATTACAGCTATGACGAAACCCATTACCTGGCTTCCGACGGCGACCACCCCAACGCCGAAGGACACCAGAAGATCGCGTCAGCACTCGAGCAGGTGATAGCAGCAGAGCTGCACCTTCCGCCGTCCTGACCCAGCGCCACGGTTCCTTACCCGCCTGCACATAGTAGAAAGCCAGCGATGGGCAGACTTGCAGTCAACGTGCTTTACGTCTTCGCGATGGTCGCGGTCGTGGTCGTCGTGGATGTCCTGTTTCTCAGACACCATTTCTGGCTGCGGCTGATAGTAAACGTCGGAATCGTCTTGATCTTCGTGGCGTTCTATTTCAAGTTTCTGAAGCGTCCATGATTGAAGCCGCTACGTCGCCGGTCACCTCATCGTTTCGAGTATCGGATGGCGTGCCCGTCGGCTCGTTGCCGAGAGCTTCGGCCGGTGATGTGGCCGGGCTTTGGCGTCGCGGGCACACCCATTAGCTCGAAGGCGCGCCGCCATTGCCGACGCGCACGCGGCGAGGGATCGGTCGATACGGTGATTGGCTTAACCCACGCCGGAGGAGCTGGTTATGGGCACGAGTGGTGGTGACGTCGCCGAACGTCTCGGCTTCGACACCGATAGCGTGCTGGAATGCTGAACCACGGAGGTCGGCTGGTGGTGCGCACTTACGAGGACTTGGATTTCGCGCGCGAGACCTGGGAGCCAGCGCGGTGACCCGGATTGTTTTGGTGGCGCCCACCGGCCACGGTGTGGGTCTGACCGCGACATGCTTGGGCCTGGTCGGCGCACTGCAGGAGCGTGGCGTCGATGTCGGATTCTTCAAGCCGCTTGCCCAACCCCGGGCCCGGCGTGCCGGCGTGGATGGCTCGACGGCGCTGATCCGGCTGACCTCGGCGTTGCGTCCGCCCGAGCCGATTCCGGCTGGGCTGGTTGAGCGGCGACTGTCCGAGAACGCGGTCGACAGCCTTATGGAGGAGGTCGTTGCCGCGGCGGAGCCGATCATTGCCGCGCATGACGTGGTGATCGTCGAGGGGCTGGTGCCCGGTCCGGGGCTGGTCTACGCCGGGCGGCTCAACGTGGCGTTGTCCAAGGCTCTCGACGCCGACGTGCTGCTCGTTGGTGCCGCCGACGAGTCGGCCGAGCATGTCGGCGAAGGCATGGCCATCGCAGCCCGCACCTACGGAGGCGCAGAGCGGGACCGTGTGGTGGGGGCGGTGGTCAACCGTGTCCCCGCGGCCGACGCGGCGGCGATCGACGGGCTGCGCGCTGCATTGGCTGAGCAGGGACTGTTGCTGGTCGGCGCGGTGCCCTACCGCACCGAGCTGACCTGGCCGCGGGTGCGTGAGATCGTCGCCGGGCTAGACACGACAATGCTCAACGAGGGCCAGATGGATCGCCGCGTCAAGGACGTGATTATCGGCGCCCAGGCCGTGCCCGGCATCTTGCCGCTGTTGCGTGAAGGCATGCTGGTGATCGTGCCGGGGGACCGGCATGAGGTGATCCTCAGCGTCTGCCTTGCTGCGATGAATGGTGTCCAGCTGGCCGGCCTGCTGCTGACTATCGGCCTCGAACCCGATCCGCGGGTGTGGGAAGCGTGCCGGCCAGCGACACGGACCGGCCTCCCAGTGCTGCTCACTCGCACTTATAGCTACGAGACCGCCACGATCGTGCACGACGTCGACCCCGAGGTGCCGGTTGACGACAAGGACCGCGCACTGCTGGTGATGTCCACCGTCGCGGCCGCGTTGGCTCCGGAGTGGCTCGACACCGTGCCGACACCGACCCACACACCGCGGCTCAGTCCGCCCGCGTTCCGGCACCGGGTGACCACCATGGCCAGGCGCGCAGCGCGGCGCATCGTGCTCCCCGAGGGCGACGAGCCGCGTGTGCTGCGTGCGGCTACGGTCTGCCACGAGCAGGGGATTGCCCGTTGCGTGCTGCTGGCCCCGCCGTCGGACGTCGCCGCGCGAGCGGCCGGTCTCGGGCTGACGCTGCCGCCTGACGTCGAGATCGTCGACCCGACTCACGTCGACGACCGCTACGTCGACGGGTTGGTACAGGCCCGCCGGCACAAAGGCATGACCACCGATATAGCGCGCGACCAGCTCACTGATCCGGTGATGCTGGGCACCGTCATGGTGCGTCTCGGCGAGGCCGACGGCCTCGTCGCCGGCGCGGTGCA
>JBPYES010000072.1:0-21162 GCA_051984825.1 Jatrophihabitantaceae bacterium | reverse complement strand
GGGTGGCACAGCAGCGTGGCATCCCGTACGCCTTGTCCACGATGGGGACGACGTCCCTGGAGGACGTCGCGGCGGCCGCCCCCAAGCTGCGCAAGTGGTTCCAGCTCTACGTCTGGCGGGATCGTGCAGCCGGCGCTGATCTCGTCGCACGCGCCGCGCAAGCGGGATACGAGGCCTTGATCCTCACCGTCGACGTGCCGGTCGGCGGGCCGCGGCTACGGGACGCGCGCAACGGGTTCACGATCCCGCCGAAGCTGAAGGCCAAGACGGTTCGGAACGCGCTCGTTCATCCGTCGTGGTGGTTCAACCTGCTGACGACCGAACCACTCAGATTCGCGTCACTGGACTCGTGGAACGCCACGATTGCCGAGCTCATCGACCAGCTCTTCGACCCGAGCATGACGATCGACGATCTGGAATGGCTGCGCTCGTTGTGGACCGGTCCGCTTGTCGTGAAGGGAATCCAGACCGTCGAGGATGCGCGGCGCGTGGTCGCTGCGGGCGCGGACGTCGTGCTGGTCTCCAATCACGGCGGCCGGCAACTCGACAGAGCGCCGGTGCCACTGCGGGTGCTACCCGACGTCCTTGATGCGGTGGGCTCGCAGGCCGAGGTGTGGGTGGACACCGGGATCATGACCGGGGCCGACGTGGTCGCAGCAGTCGCGCTCGGTGCGCGCACTGCCCTCGTAGGACGTGCGTACCTGTACGGCCTGATGGCCGGCGGCGAGCGTGGTGCGGATCGTGCTGCCGAGATTCTCTCCGGCGAAGTCCGCCGCACCATGCAATTGCTGGGCGTACGCAGCATCCCCGAACTTGGCCCGCAACACGTGCAACTGCCCTAACTGACAGGACTGCCATGACCGACACCCTGGACATCATCGAGTTCACGCCCGCGGCCGATCAGCTCGCCTACACATTCGGCGGTGCAGCACCGATCCGCCGCATCACACCGGGCACCGTTCTGCGGCTCTGGTCGGAGGATGCGTTCGGCGGGGTCTTGCGTACCGTGCACGATCTGTCGAGCGACAAGGTGGACCTGCGCTTCGTGAACCCGCAGACCGGACCGTTCTACGTCGAGGGAGCCCAACCGGGCGACGCGTTGGCGCTGCACTTCGTGACCCTCGAGCCGGCGCGCGACTGGGCGGCGTCTGCGACGATCCCGTTCTTCGGCGGGCTCACCAGCACCGATCGCACAGCCACGCTGCAGGATGCGCTCCCGGACATGACGTGGATTTACCACCTGGACCGCGCGCGGGGCATGCTGCAATTCGAGGCGCAGCACAGCGAGTTCACCGTCGATCTCCCGCTCGCGCCGATGCTCGGGACGGTCGGAGTGGCCCCGGCAGGAAATGAGGTTCGCAGCTCCCTTGTGCCCGAGCGGTTCGGCGGCAACATGGACAGTCCGGAGATGCGCGCGGGCACGACCTGCTTCCTCGGCGTGAATGTGGAGGGCGCGCTGTTCTCGATCGGGGACGGCCACTACCGCCAGGGCGAAGGCGAATCCTGCGGGACGGCCGTAGAAGGCGCAATGACCACAACGGTGATCGTCGACCTGGTCAAGGGCGCAGCGCCCGGATGGCCGCGCCTGGAAGACGACGAGTATCTGATGACCGTCGGCTCCAGCCGTCCGCTTGAGGACGCGTGGCGGGTGTCGCAGGTGGACATGGTCACCTGGCTCGGCGAGCTCTACGGGCTGGACAAGATGGACGCTTATCAGCTGCTGTCGCAGCTGTCGGAAGTGCCCTTGGCGAACGTCGTCGACGCCAACTACAGCGTCGTCACCAAGGCACCTAAGTCACTGCTGCCCGCCGCCGATGCGTTCGGCGGATTGCACCATGACCTGCGCGAACGTGCCGCTCGAATCAGCTGAATCGAAAGGACTCTTGTCATGGATCTGCACCTGTCGGGACTGCGTGCACTCGTCACGGGCGGCACCCGCGGCATCGGCCGGGCCACCGTCGAGCGCTTTCTCGCCGAAGGTACGTCCGTCGCGTTCTGTGCCCGCCACGAGGACGCGGTCAAGGCGACGCAGGAGGCGCTCTCGATCGGCGGGGCGAAGGTTCTAGGCACCGCGCTCGACGTCGGCGACGCGCAGGCGCTCACCGCCTGGGTGAGCAGCAGCGCCGAGGCGTTGGGCGGCCTCGACATAGTCGTCTCGAACGTCAGCGCACTTGCGATCGAGGACACGCCCGAGAACTGGGTGACGTCCTTTGAAGTCGACCTGATGGCAACGGTTCGAATCGTGCACGCGGCATTGCCGTATCTCGAAGCGAGCCCGGCGGCGTCGATCGTCGCCCTGTCCAGCGTTTCCGGACGTGAGATCGATTTTGCGGCCGGCCCGTATGGGACGTTCAAGGCCGCGCTGATCCACTACCTGCAGGGCCTTGCGAATCAGCTGGCAGACAAGGGGATTCGCGCGAATACAGTGTCGCCCGGCAACACATACTTCGAGGGCGGCATCTGGGAGAACGTCGAGCAGAATCTGCCGGACCTGTACTCGACCGCGCTGGCGCTCAACCCAACCGGCCGGATGGGCACTCCGGACGAGATCGCGCGCACTGTCGTGTTCGTATCGAGCCCGGCGTCGAGCCGCACGAGCGGCGCGAACATCCTCGTCGACGGTGCCTTGTCGCGCGGGGTACAGGTCTGACCAGCTGCCGGCGCGCACAGCGTTCGCGCCGAAGGCGCGTGCGTCACCGGGCACTCCTTCGAGCCCGGTGACGCACGCGCTCATTTCAGCTGGCGCGAAGAACGCCGAGCAGGCCGTGAGCCTCGTCGTCCGGTCCGGCGCTGAACCACACCGCGTCCGGACCGCCGGCCCCGGCGTTGCCCACCAGCAGACCCCACAGGCCGTCGATTACCAGCGGCCCGCCGTTGGTGCCGCGCAGTAGGCCGACCACCTCGCCCGTCTGCGGGTCGAACGCGTGAATGCGCCCGTCGCCGAAGTTGCCGATCAGCAGGTCACCGGAGAACTGGCCGAAGTTCGCAGGTGCGATCGTCATGCCCCAGGGCGAGTTGAGCACGCCGTGCGTCGCAAAGCGCTCCACGAACGCCCCGTTCTGGGTGTACACGTCGACGAACCCGTGCGACGGGCCGGCGACGTCGTCGTGGGCCTCGGCGTCCTGCATCGCGTAGGTGACGAAAATTTGGCCGTTGATCTCGGCCACGTTGAACGGCGCGTAGCCGGCCGGCAGCGACGGATCGCTGAACAAGCCGGTGTCGGGCTGCAGCGCGAACTGGCCGTTGAACACGTCGATCCGGTTGTCATGGAAGTTCGCCGCCAGCAGCATTGGGCCGGACGCGCTGTGGTCAAGCGCTAGGCCCTTGTACACGGCGCCGTCGGTGTGGTGCACCAACACGGGTCCTGTTGCGCCGGACCACGCCGACAGATCGCCGTTCTCACCGGCGAAGATGAACGATGACTTCGTCGTGGTGCCGGGCATGAGGAACACGGCTGTGTCGTTGTTGACCTGCCCAGTGGGCGCGCCCCCTGGGATGCTGACGGTCAGCGCAACCTTGGCGACCGGAGTCTCCGGGTTACCCGGGACTGCGCCCCGGTAAAGGGTCGAGACGTCCGCGCCGTTGTCCGAGACCCAGATCGGTGAGCCCGCGCTACGCGACATCCCCCAGGCGTTGACCAAACTCGGATCCGTCAGTTGCGCGGCTCCCGGCTGGTCGGACACCAGGTTCTCCTGCTGGAATGTGCCCGCGCCCGCTGCGCCCGCCAGGTTCGCGGGAGCAGCGAATGCACAGGCAAACCCGAGCCCCAATGCCGCCGCGATGAAACCTCGCTTCGTGACCATCTAAACGCCTCCTTGACGTTGGCGGGCCTGGTCCGTCACCGGCCCCGCACCACCCACGAGGCGGGGCCGGCATCGGTTCAACGCTCATCGGCGCGCCGCCGATCTGATTGCGCGACCGGCGTAAATGGAGCGACGGGGCCTCGACGCGCGGCGCCGACTGGTCAACAGCTCTGCCCCGCTCGGCATGGAACGGCTAATGCCGAGGAGCTTCGGCGAGATCGACCACAGCGTGCCGTACGACCGCGCGGAACTCGACCACCTACGCATGTGCATTGACGTGAGCGCCCCCGACGGCTGTCAGATGGGACCCGCGTAGGAACGAGCCGAGATTACCCCTCTTCGGCCGAATCGCATATGCCACGACGAATTCGACCGGGAGCCGAAACAAAAGTCGACGCGTCACTGCTACGGCGGTTTTGCATAGTCGGCAAAACCTTGCCAGTCGATGACGATGCAGGGCTGGTCGCCCAGAATCGACGCGTCGTGGCCGGGCGGCATGATGGCGAAATCGCCAGGACCATATTCCATTTCCTCGCCGCCGTCGGCCATAACGACCTGCATCCGCCCGGCGAACGTGCGGACCTCTTCGGGGTTGTCGAGGCGCTGGCAAATCAGTGCGGGCATGTCGCTACCTCCCTTGTGTTTGTTGGTTGATCGGCTCAACCGGGCTGTCCGGCAGCAGGCCCCATTCGGCCCAGGAGCCGTCGTAGACGCGAACGTGGTCGCGTCCCAGCAGTTGGGTGAGCACGTACCAGGTGGTCGCCGCGCGGCCGCCGATGGTGCAGTAGGTGATCAATTCACCGTCACCCTCGAAATCGACCGCAGAGAGGACCTTGCGCAGCTCGTAAGCGTCACGGAATGCGCCGCGCCGGTCGTAGAGGCCGTCGACGGGCTGATGGATCGCGGCGGGAATGTGCCCGGCCCGGCCACCCGGCTGCATACCGCCCGACGGCCAGAACCGTTCGCCGGCGTACTCGGCCGCCGAACGCACGTCGAGCAATGTCGTCATGGGATCGCCGATAGCTGCTGTGACGGCGGCACGATCGGCGCGCAGCGTCCGGTCCGGCTCGGCCATGACGTAGCTGGTGCACGCCGGCGCGCCCGGGGTGGTGGTCCATGGGTGACCCTCGCCCCGCCACGCCTCGCGCGAGCAGTCCAGGATCCGGACATCGTCGTGTCCGTACAGCTTCAGCAACCAGTAGCCCAGCGCCGGGGCGTATCCGTAGCAGACCACCGTCGACGCCGAGTCGATCCCGGACCGGGACGCCAGCCGCTGCACTGCCGCCGCACCGAACGGGCGGTACTCGGGATCCTTCAGATCCTGATAGACGTTCCAGAGCACCGCGCCGTCGATGTGCCACTGGTCGTAGGCAGTCGCGCTGACGTCGACTTCGATGACCCGCACTGCGGGGTCGTACAGATGGGCGGCAAGCCAGCCGGGTTCGATGAGCATGCCGCAGACAGTGGCCCGAGGGCCTTGCGGCAACGTTGGCGCAACCTTGGCGCCCGCATCCCCGCCCTACTCGACCTGGATCCAGCCGAGCAGGTCCTCGCGGCTGACCGAGTCCAGCAGCGCCGGATGGTCGGCCGCCATGTGGGCCCGGATCGCCCCGATCACCTCGTCGTCACTGTTGCCGCGGACCACGTACCCGCACTCACAGCGGATCAGCTTGGCCATGACACCTCCCGCGCCCCTGGTGTGAGGCCAGGGTATTGCCATCATGTTGAGGTGACCTTGGCGCCGCACCCGCTGCGGATTCAGATCTGCGGGGTGCTCGTGATCGAGCGTGCCGAGCAGCGGCTGGACGCCGGCCTGCCGGGCCGGCAGGGACGGCTGCTGTTCACCTACCTGGTCGTCAACCGCCACCGCCAGGTCGCACGTGACGAACTCGCCGAAGCGCTATGGCGCGAACCCGACCCTGCCGCCGTCGATGCCCGCCTCAACCCGCTGCTCTCCAAGCTGCGCCGCGCGTTCGGCACGAACGTCATCGACGGACGCTTCACCCTGAGGCTGAACCTGCCAGACGCGTGGGTCGACCTGGAAGCCGCCGTCGATGCCATCCACCGCGCCGAGTCCTCCGTCGCCCAGGAGGACTGGACACGCGCGTGGGGGCCGGTGCTCACTGCCCTGTTCGTCGCCGAACGCGGCTTCCTCCCTGGCGAGGACGCGCCCTGGATCGACCAGATTCGCAACCAGCTCACCGACCTCCGGCTGCGCGCCCTGGAGTGCTACGCCGCCGCCGAACTCGGCATCGCCGGGACCGAACTGTCCGGCGCCGTCCGCGCCGGCCGGCAACTCATCCAGCTCGCGCCGTTACGCGAAAGCGGCTACCGCTACCTCATGCAGGCCCTCGCCGCCCAAGGCAATCTCGCCGAAGCGCTAACCATCTATGCCCAGCTGTGCGACTGCCTTCGCGAGCAACTCGGCGTTTCGCCCAGCCCTGCCACCAGAGACCTCTACCAGCACCTACTCGCCGCGACCTGACCGTGCGCCCCGGGCACCAGGTCAGGCGTCGAGGAACTTCGGTGTCCCGAGTTGCAGGCCGTTCCCCGGCCTGGCCATCAGCGTCGACGTCCCGTGTGCCACGAGCATGCCCTGTTCATCGACGACGTTCGCCTCGGCGTAGCTGAGTTGCCGGCCTGCACGCAGGCACCGGCTGTCCACCGTCAGGCGCCCGCCCGTGGCCGCCCTCAGATAGTTGACCTTGAGATCTACGTTGACCAATCCGGTGTCCTCGGGTAGCCGCAGATACGCCGCCCAGAAGGTTGCCGAATCGATTAGCGTCGCGATCACCCCTCCGTGGACGACTCCGAACGGCTGCATGTGAGGTTCACCGAGCATCAACTCGAACCGGCAGCAATCGAATTCGAGCGCGGTCATCTCAATTCCGACGAGGTTGGGAAAGGGGGCGTCCCGTACGCCCTTGCGGGCGGCCGCAATCCAATCCGGGTTCGCAACGAGAGTCGTCATGCTAATCGGCCACGAGAGCGACTGCTCGTGCGTTCACGGATAGCGACGAGTGAGACAGACACAACACGATCGCCGGGTAGGTCACCTGCCCACACCGGCCGTGCGGCTAGCCGGCAGCCGCTGCGCCACGCGAATGCAGCGGACGCAGTATGTTGCGGCCACGCCGGACGTTGCGGCCGCGCCAGGGTGGTAGCCGGCAGGAAAGCTGCGCGTGCCACAGACTGCCCGGTGCGGGTGAGCGCCGAGGAAGAGGTGCCCCTTGCGGGTGTAGGGATGCAGCCGCCATGTTGCGTCGGTGGCGTCGGCTAGCCCGGTGCATAGCACGCGTGGGTCACATCCGTGGGGTGAGTCAACGTTTGGGCTGGACCACGATTGCCAACGGGTAGCGCGGACGGTCGCGTGTCACATCCGCGCTACCCGGGCGGATCACCGCACGGCTGCTTGGGTTGCCGTGCGGCTGTTATTCGGGCTGCTGGTGTGCTGGCCCGTGTGGTCGGTCACGGGGTGTCGCCGGTACGAACCTTCTCCAGTGCGGCGAACATCGGCTCGTTGAGCATGCCGCCGCTCGGCGCGGAGGCGCCCGCGAAGACACCTATGGCGCGTTGCTGCCCGGCCAGGAACGACGTGGAGATGTAGTCACCGACCATCACACCGCGGGCTCCGACGGGAGCCAGCCAGCCCAGTTGCATCGGGTCGCCGAGCGTCTGCGGTGCACTCCATGTGCTGCCGTTGTCCAGTGAGGACACGAACGCGGCCTGAATCTCGCAGGTGCTTCCCACACATCCGGCGGGCTGCTCGAAGTAGTAGGTCAGCGCGAGCTGGGTCAGGCCGCCCGCCGTGATGCGGTTTACGGCAAGGCCGGGGATGAAGTGGTCGACGCCGGCACCGACCGGGTCGATCGGAATTCGGGTAACCGGCGACCAGGTGACGCCGTCGGCGGAACTGGTCATGACGAGGTCGTTGGCAGTGCCCCCTGGCTCGAAGCGGTTGTCCTGCCAGACGACGTAGACCACGCCGTCCCGGTTGATTTCGGCGGACACCAACAGCGCGCTACGCAGCCCGGGGATCGGTTGCGTGGAGAACGTCGCGGCCTCGACCGTGGCGCTCCACGTGAGCCCGCCGTCATCGGAGCTGTACGAGCGGACCTGCCCGCGCGAGCGATCCGCGTAGGGGACGATGACACGGCCACTGGGTTGCACCAGCGGTTGCCCACCGATGCCACGCGCGTTGTCAGCCGTCGGAGTGGGCGGTCCCCAGGTCAGCCCGCCGTCGCTGGAAGTGGACGTAAAGAGGACGCCGGCGTCGAACTCGGTGTAGCAGTTGCCGTAGAACGGGCTGGTCGGCGTGTTGTCGCAGACCGTCCAGTTCTTGTCGTAGCCGGCGCCGGTCGCCGCGACCGTGACCGGGTCGCTCCAGGTCAGCCCGCCGTCGCTGGACCGGCTGACCAGGACGTCGACGGCGTTGGATGCATGCAGGCCGAGCCAGGAGATCATCCATACCTTGTCGCGGGCGTCGTAGGCAACCACGGTGTCGCTGACGGCGGTGTACGGGCCCGCCGGTGTGGCCGCAGGCGTCGTCGACGGTAGGAAGCCGTTCGTCCAGGACACGCCCCCGTTGGTGCTGGTGGCCCACCCGACGTTGCTGGCACCGCCGCCGACGGTGCGTCCGACCTGGAAGGCGGTCACCACGGTGGATCCCCAGGCGAAAGTGTCCGGTTCCACCTCGGTGGCGTGCGCCGCTGCGGGCATGCTGCTCGACGTGTACGGGTCAGAGCTGATCTGGGTAACCCCCGGCTGCGCGGCTCGCGCCGGCGCGGCCAAGGCAAGTGCAGTCGTCAGCAGTGCTGCCAGGACTGCGGCGGTAATGCTTTTGGATGACATGCCACTCCGTTCTTGGTTGCGAAGCCTTGTGGCAGGCCCTACACGGCCGAGCAGCTGATCGGTGCCAGACCGTGTTGGGCAAGGAGCTGGTTGAAGCTCGGCACGTCGGTGCCTACCGTGTCACGCAAGTTCTTCAACTGCGTCTGCAGCTGCGCGTTGACCTCGTCGAAAACCTGCTGGTCCTGGTCGGTCGGTACGCCGTCGACGCTCTCGATGATGCTGTGCAGCGAGGCAATCTTGTTGTTGATCTTGATTCCGAAGTTGAGCGGATCCTCGCTCGCCACGTTGCGCGATTCGTGCAGCGCGTTCTGCACAGCGTTGAGCTTGCCGTCCAGGGCCGTGCCGGCCGTCGTGACGTCAGAGCTGTTCGCCGCGGCGACGCTGGCGTCCACCTGCGACGTGCACGCCCGGATGTTGATCACATCCTGGTTGGCGTCACTGGTTCCGTTGCGGACAGCGAGATCGAGCTGGAACTCGTTGTCGATGTCAGCAGCCGTCACGTGGGTCAGCCTCGAGTCCTTCAAGATGTCGAACGACTCCGAAAGCGGCTGCCCGTTCACCACCAGGCGCGCCGTATAGGTGCCGAGCGGCGCCTTCGGTCCCTGGTTGCTGGCCGACCAATAGACCAGTCCGGGGAAGCTCACCGCGTCGGGATAACGCAGGTTCCAGGTGGTCGTACGGCTCCCTGCCGTGGTGGGCAATGTGTTCGTGGTGATGACCGTCCCGTCCGGAGCAAGGAATTGCATGCTCGCCGAGGTAACAGCCTGCTTGAGCGTGTAGCTGACGCTGACGTTGTTACTGACCGAGCGGACCGGGTTGTTCGGGTCGTGCAGTGTGGCCAGCGAGTTGTCCGCATCCGGCGCAGGGGTGGTCGGCGGGATCACTGCCGGGGGCGGTGAGACCGGGGTGATCGGCGTTACCGGCGGCACGGTCTGGTGGAACCAGGCGATGTCCGACGGCGTCGTCTTCGGGGTGAGCGTCCGCAGCAGCTGCGCGCAGTCGTCGCAGACGTAGAAGCCGCGCCCGTGGGTGGAGATCACTATGTCGTTGCCCTTCACCTGAAGGTCGTAGACCTGGGCGTCGGGCAGGTTGAGACGCAGCGACTGCCAGTGGTCGCCGTCGTCGAAGGAGACGTACACGCCGTGCTGGGTGGTCGCGTAGAGCAGGTCACTGCGCTGCGGGTCCTGCCGGATCGTCCACAGGAAGTCGCCGGGGGCGATGCCGTTGGTGATCTTCGTCCAGTGGTCGCCGCCGTCGTGCGTGCGATACGCGATCGGTGTGGTGTCGTCGAGCTGGTACCGCTGGCCGGCGATGTAGGCGGTGTCCTCGGCCTTATTGCCCGAACCGTGGCCCGGGTCGATCCTGCTGACCCTGGTGAACTTCGCAAGCGTCGGCGGGGTCACTTCGTGCCACTTCCCGCCGCCTTGGTGCGTCACCCAGACCCGGCCGTCGTCGGTGCCTGCCCAAATGATCTTCTTGTTCACCTCGGACGGCGCGATGCTGAATACAGTCGCGTAGTACTCGGGGCCGTCCTGATCCAACGTGATCGGGCCGCCGGAGTCGCCCAGCGTGGACGGGTCGGCGTAGCTGAGGTCAGGGCTGATCTGCTGCCAGGACTGCCCGCCGCTGGTCGTCTTCCACACCGATTGCGAGCCCGCGAATACCGCGTCCGGCTCGGCTGGGTTGGTCACCAGCGGGTAGGTCCACTGGAAGCGCTGGTCGACGCTGCCGGCGTTCTGGCCCTGCGGGTTGTTGGGCCACACATCGATGCGCCGCGCGGTAAGGGCGCTCTCTCCGCTGCGGTCGAAGCGGCTCATGGCGCCGGTGAACGGGCCGCAGCAGTCTCCGACGTAGAACACGTTGGAGTTGCTCGGGTCAACGGCGATCGGGCCGCTCTCGCTGCCGCCGCTGATGCTGATCGAGTCGCTGCCGCCGGTGCTGGACACACAGCTTGTGCCACGGTCCTGCTGCTCCCCGCAGACCAGGTACGGATTGTCATTCGTGGTCGCAAGGTTGTAGATCTGCGCAGTCGAGTAGTTCTCGTTCGTGAACGTGCGCGCGCCGTCGGTCGAGACGGCGGCTCCGCCGTCGTTCGTCTCGATCATGCGGTTGTCGTTGGCCGGGTCGATCCACATGCCGTGGTTGTCGCTGTGCGGCGTACGCACGGTCGTGAGCGTCACGCCGGCGTCGTCCGAGCGCATGAAGGACACGTTGCCGAAGTACACGCGGTCCCGGTTCGTGGTGTCGGCCCACACCTTGCTGAAGTAGAAGGCCCGCTGCCGGATGTCCTGGCTGTCGTTGACCAGCTGCCACGTGGCGCCGGCATCGTCGGAGCGGAACAGTCCTCCGCCGGGACGCGCCTCGACCAGGGCGTATACGCGGTTCGGGTCCGCACCCGACACGCTCACCCCGATCTTGCCGATCGGCTGGTTGGCGGGCAGCCCGAAGCGCGACGTGAGGTTGGTCCAGGTCGTGCCGCCGTCCGTCGACTTGTACAGCCCGCTCTGCGTGCCGCCGTCGTTCAGCAGCCAGGGTTGCCGGTACACGTGCCACATCGAGGCGTAGAGCACGTTCGAGTTGGACGGGTCCATCGACAGGTCCGGCGAACCGGTCAGGTTGTCGACGTACAGCACCTTCTGCCAAGTCGTACCGCCGTCGGTGGTCCGGAACACGCCGCGTTCGGTGTTAGGGCCGAACACGTGGCCCAGCGCCGCCACGTACGCGTGGTTGCAGTCGTTGGGGTCGATGCGGATCTGGCCGATCATCCCCGAGTCGGCGAGCCCGATGTGCTGCCACGTCTTGCCGTCGTCGGTGGACTTGTACACCCCGTCACCGGGGATGACGGTGCCGCGTAGATCGACCTCGCCGGTCCCGAAGTAGACGACGTCGGGGTTGCTCTGGCACACCGCCACCGCGCCTACCGACGAGCTGGTGATCTGCCCGTCGGTCACCGGCGCCCATGTGCCACCGCCGTCGGTCGTCTTCCACAGTCCGCCGCCGGTAGCGCCGAAGAAGTATTCGTTCGGACGCGCTGTGCTGCCCGCACCGGATAGCGATCTGCCACCCATCTGCGGACCGATATTCCGCCATTGCAGCGAGCTGTATAACGACGGATCCACCGTCGTTGGTGGTGGCGCTGCAAATGCGCTCGGCGAGACCATCGAAACCGCGAGCAACAGCGATGCGATTGCGCACAGCAAAGTCCGACGGTTCATTTCGGGGACACCTCCTGGCCTGGGGACGGCCCGCATCGAGAGATGCCAACGATCAGGCCGGCTGGCAGATGTCGCAACGCCGACGGCAGACATCATCGTCCCGACGTCACAGTGGGGTCGTAGCTGAAACCGAACTCCAACCTAGCCCCGACCTATCCGAAATGCAAGGCAATCCGTCCGGCATAGCGTACGACAATTGTCGGAAGCAATTACCACTAATGAATGACGCGTTACGCGAACAAGTCGATCAAGAAAACGCGTGCTCGTGACCTACCGATATTGACGATTGCATGAGGCACGTCTGCTGCGAACGTCACCGAATCACCCGCGGTCAACACAACATGGTTCGCGCCGGACTCCACCCGGACCCGACCCAGCTCGATGTAGGCGAGCTCGCGTACGCCGACGAAGTGCGCCTTGCTGCGCAGCTCGCCGCCCCTGCCTAAATCCAGCCGGTAGAACTCGAAGCGCCGGTCCGCGTCAAGCGGTGAGAGCGTGCGGATCTGGCAGTCCGCCTTCGCCTGGTAGTCGTATGCCGGATCGTTGTTGCTGATCACCTGGGGCAGACTGCCACCGTCGGCACCCTCGATCATCTCCCCGAGAGGTACGCCGAACGCGCGCGCGATCGCCAGCGCCAGCGCCAGCGTCGGACTTGCCTCGCCCCGCTCGACCTCGCTGAGCATCGAGCGACTCACGCCGGACGTGCTGGACAGCCGTTCCAACGACCAGCGCCGGCTCGTGCGCAGCTCGTGGACGCGGGCGCCGAAGCCGGTAACCACGGCGGTGCTTCGCTCGGTACGCCGCCGCGTGGCGGCCCGTCCCCCGTCCATGCCGGGAGTATGCCGCAGACGATCAGGCTTACGCGCGTGCATTGCTAGCGCACGACGAGGTCAGTTACTGGCCGTCGGCAAGGACCGTTAGGCATGCGCTCACAGCTGAAACCCCGCAGGGAATGGGTCGTCGGGGTCGAGTAGGTAGGTGGCTAGGGCGGTGATCCAGGCTCGTCCGGTGATGGTGGGTACGAACGCGCGGTAAGGGCCGACTGTGGTCTCTTCGATGAGCCGGCCGGTGAAGCGTGAGCCGATCAGTGAGGCGTGCACGAAGTCGGTGTCGAGCCCGAATTCGCCGCGGGTGGCTAGCGCCGCCATGCGCGCCGAGGTGCCGGTGCCGCACGGGGAACGGTCGATCCAGCCGGGATGAATCGCGGTCGCGGCGCGGGCCACCCCATCCTCGGTCGGGCCGGTAAGCACCACGTGCCGGCACTCGTCGACCTCCGGCTGCTCCGGGTGGGCGAACTCGAGCTGCTCGTTGACCGCGGCCATGATGCGCAAACCCACGTCGACCAGCTCATCGTGGCGCTCCGGCTGCACCGCCACTCCGACGGATGCGGCGGGCACGATCGCGTAGAAGTTGCCACCCCATGCCAAGTCCAGGCGCACCGGCCCCAGCCCGGCAACCTCCACCGTGGCATCGCGCAAGTGCAGGTAGGAAGCCACGTTACGGATCGTTACAGCCCGCGCGCGGCCCTCGCGCACGTGCACCGACGCGCGCACCAACCCCGCCGGCGTCTCGATCCGGATCTCGGTGATCGGCTCCTTGACCGGCACTAACCCGGTCTCGACCAACACCGTCGCGGTGCCGATCGTGCCGTGCCCGCACATCGGCAAACACCCGGACACCTCGATGAAGACAACACCCACATCGGCATCCGGGCGCGTCGGCGGCTGCAGAATCGCCCCGGACATCGCAGAGTGTCCCCGCGGCTCGGTCATCAGCAACGTGCGCAGATCGTCCCGCTCGCTCATCAGGTAGCGGCGCCGATCGGCCATCGTCTGCCCCGGCAACATGACCGGCGAGGTGATCACCCGGGCAGGCATGCCCTCCGTGTGGCTGTCCACCGCAGTGAACGCCTGCCTCGCCCTCACCGCAGCATCGCCTCACGCACCGTGAACGGCGTAGTCGTTGCCTTCAGCACGCCGCCGACGCGCACATCAGCCATGGGTCCCTCCAAGGTCGCTTACGAGACGGTAGACAGCCTTGCTGGCTAAC
The DNA here is from genome assembly GCA_051984825.1 of Jatrophihabitantaceae bacterium. Taxonomy (GTDB): domain Bacteria; phylum Actinomycetota; class Actinomycetes; order Mycobacteriales; family Jatrophihabitantaceae; genus DASXRA01. The sequence continues at coordinate 7,244 of JBPYES010000072.1, read as the reverse complement.
CTCCAGCGACAATCGACGGACATGCGCCGAAACCGGTGCTACGTCTGCACGATTCGACAGAAACTCCGCCCGGCGAACGCGCGTCCCTTAGCCGGCCTGCGGGTGCTCGATCACCGCCGCTGCGGCGGGATCCGGCTGGTATCGGCCGGTCAGTCGCGCCACCTTGAGCGCGAGATGCAGCGACAGGCGCTCGTTGCCGTCTTTCAAGCTTGTGTCCGCGAGCTCCTCGACCCGTTGCAGCCGGTAGTACAGCGACGTGCGATGCAAGTTCATCTGCTGGGCTGTCGCGCCGGCACTGCAGGCCAGGTCGAGGTATGTCTCCAGGGTCTCGAGCAGAGGCAGGTGCAGTGGGTCATCCAGCAGCTTCTCCAGGTCGGGATGGACGCTGGCGCTGCGTATCTCCTCGCCCGTCAGCTGCGAAAGCACGCGATAGATGCCGAGCTTCGACCACCACGCGATCGGGCCGACCGGGGGGAGCTGCATCGCAACTCGCACGGCGAGTGTGGCCTCGTCGTAGGAGTCGCGCAGTTCGGCCAGCCCGGATCGAATCTGACCCACGCCGACCACCGCGCCGGACACTGACGGCAGCCCGCGGGCCGCGCCCTGCAGGCTCTCGTTCAGGTGGGCGGCGATCTCCGGCAACTCGACACCGCCGCGCCGCCGCTTGCTACGCACGAGCAGCACGCCATGGTCGTACCGCGAGAGGTGCACGGCCTGGCGCGGGCCCAGCCAGCGCCGGCTCTCCAGTAGGGCCTGCTCTACCGCGATGCGCGCGAGATCGTCCGGTCGACTGCCCGGGCGCATGCTCAGCTTCGCGACCATCGCGATCGCCGGGCCGTCGTCGGCCAGCGCGCCCTCGTCGAGCAGCGCCAATGCGCCGTGCTGGCGGGCGTCCGGCTCGTCGGCGAGCAGCAGCCGGATTGCCTCGGTTTCCCGCTGCGAGGTGATCTCGCCGGACAGGTTCTCCCGGTACAGCGCGAGCGCGAGGTCCGTGGTGGTGGGCGACACGCCGGAGATCTCCTCGTCGGTCATCGACTCGTCCGGATCGAGGAACCACAAGAACCCAAGGAGCAGATCGCCGTGCCGGATAGGGATGCACACTCGGGGCAGCATGTCCAGACGCGAGCAAGCCGGGGTGCGGATCGCACACGTCGCCTGCTGGACGCCGACGTCCCGGAAGAAGGCGATCACCTCGGCGGTCGTCTGGCGACGCAGGATCGACAGCCGGCGTACTTGGTCCATCGGCTCGATCTGCTCGCTGTAGACGACGACGCGCTGCCGCCGATCCTCGATCAGGGCTGGCCGTCCCGCCCTTGTGGCTATGGAATCTACGATCGCCTGCAGTTCAGACACCGTCGCCTCGACTCTCGCCATGCGACTACTTGGCTACCTGGGGTACGTCGGAGGCTACCGCGCGAGGCCATCTCCTGTGAACTGGATGTGTCAAACCTAAGTGCGTCGGGCCAGGGGCGCGAGGGGGGTGCGCGCCACCCGGCCCGACGACATCTTCCCTCAGACGGCCGAACAGCTAATCGGGGCCAGCCCGTGCTGCTCGACCAGCTGGTTGAAGTTCGGCACGTCGGTGCCGACCGTGTCGCGCAGGTTCTTCAACTGCGTCTGCAGCTGCGCGTCGAGCTCGTCGAAGACCTGGAACGTCTGGTCGGTCGGTACGCCGTCAACGCTCTCGATCACGCCGTGCAGCGCAGAGATCTTGTCGTTGAGCTTGATCGGGAAGTTGAGCGGATCCTCGCTGGCTTGCAGTTGGCTCTGATACAGCGCGTCCTGCACTGCGTTGAGCTTGGCGTCCAAGGCGGTGCCGGCCTGGGTCACGTCAGCGCTGTTGGCTGCAGTGACACGGTCGTCCACCTGCGACGTGCACGCCCGTGTGTTGATCACGTCCTGGTTGGCATCGTTGGTGTCGTTGCGGACGGCCAGGTCGAGCTGGAATTCCTTGTCGATGTCCGCTGCCGTGACGTGGGTCAGCCGGGAGTCCTTCAAGATGTCGAACGACTCCGAAAGCGGCTGGCCGTTCACGACCAGGCGCGCCGTGTAGGTGCCGAGCGGCGCCCTCGGTCCGGTATTGGTGCCCGCCCAGTAAATGAGGCCCGGGAAGCTGACGGCATTCGGATAGCGCAGGTTCCACGTCGTCGTTCTCGATCCTGCCGTTGTCGGCAGGGTGTTGGATGCGGCGACCGTGCCGTCCGGCGCGATGAATTGCATCGTCGCTGACGTGACCGCCTGCTTGAGGGTGTAGCTCACCGTCACGTTGCTGCTGACCGAGCGCACCGGGTTGTTCGGGTCGTGCAGCGTCGCCAGCGAGTTGTCCGCGTCCGGGTCGGGCGTGGTCGGCGGGATCACTGCCGGGGGTGGCGACACAGAGGGGATCGGCGTCACTGGCGGCACGATCTGGTGGAAGCCGGCAACGTCGGCCGGAGTGGTCTTCGGCGTCAACTGGCGCAACAACTGAGCGCAGGTGTCGCAAACGTAGAAGCCACGGCCCTGGGTGGAGATGACCAGGTCGTTGCCCTTGACCTTCAGGTCGTACGCGGTGACGTCGGGCAGGTTGAGACTGAGCGACTGCCAGTGGTCGCCGTCGTCGAAGGAGACGTACACGCCGTGCGCGCTGGTCGCGTAGAGCAGGTCGCTGCGCTGCGGGTCCTGCCGGATCGTCCACAAGTAGTCGTTCGGGGCGATGCCGTTGGTGATCTTCGTCCAGTGCTCGCCGCCGTCGTGAGTGCGGTACGCGATGGGGGCGAAGTCGTCCTCCTCGTAACGCTGAGCGGCGACGTAAGCAGTCTCCTGCGCCTTCTCGGCGTCCTTCGGCGTGGCAGCGTGCCCAGCGTCGATCATCGACACCCGCGACAACTTCTGCAGGTCTGGTGGCGTGACGTCATGCCACGTCCCGCCGCCCTTGTTGGTGAACCACACTCGGCCGTCGTCGGTGCCGGCCCAGATCCAGTTCTTGTTCACGTCGGACGGGGCGATGCTGAACACCGTGGCGTAGTACTCGATGCTGGTCTGGTCCTTGGTGATCGGGCCGCCCGAGTCGCCCAACGTGGCCGGGTCGGCGTAGCTCAGGTCCGGGCTGATCTGCTGCCACGACTGCCCGCCGTTGGTCGACTTCATCACGTACTGCGAGCCGGTGAACACCGCATCCGGCTCGGCCGGGTTGGTCACCAGCGGGAACGTCCACTGGGCCCGCTGCGCGATCGCGCCGGCCGGGTAGCCCATCGGGTTGTCCGGCCAGGGGTCGATGCGGTGGTTGCCGATGGCACTCTGCCCGGTGCGGTCGACGCGGGTGAGGTACCAGTCGTAGTTGCCGGCGTAGAACACGTTCGAGTTGGCCGGGTCGACGGCAACCGGACCGCTCTCCCCACCGCCGATACCGAAGCTGCCGGTTCCGCCGGTGCTCGAGACACAGACCGAGTTGCGGTCTTGCTGCTCGCCGCACACCAGGTAGGGATCGTCGTTGGTGGTAACGACCTGATAGAACTGCGCGGTCGAGTAATCCTCAGCGGTGAACGTCGTGCCGCCATTGGTCGAGACTGCCGCGCCGCCGTCATTGGTCTCGATCATGCGGTTGTCGTTGGTCGGGTCGATCCACACATCGTGGTTGTCGCTGTGGGGGGTACGCACCGTGGTGAACGTCGCCCCCGCGTCGTCGGAACGCAGGAACGACACGTTGCCGATGTACACACGGTTCGGGTTCGTGGTGTCGGCGAATACCTTGCTGAAGTAGAAGCCACGTTGCCGGACGTTGTCGTCCGTGGAGGTCAGCTGCCATGTCGCGCCGCCGTCGTCGGAGCGGAACAACCCGCCACCCGGACGCGCCTCGACGAGCGCGTACACCCGGTTCGGGTCCGCACCCGACACGCTGACCCCGATCTTGCCGATCGGTTGACCGGCAGCCAGCCCGAACCGCGGCGTGAGGTTCGTCCAGGTCGCGCCCCCGTCGGTGGACTTGTAGAGCCCGCTACCCGGGCCACCGTCCTGCAGCGTCCAGAACTTGCGGTACATCTGCCACATCGCGGCGTAGAGCACGTTCGGGTTGGACGGGTCCATCGACAGGTCGACCGCGCCGGTCTGGTCGTCGACGAACAGCACCCGCTGCCACGTCGTGCCGCCGTCGGTAGTGCGGAACACACCGCGCTGGTCGTTGGTGCCGAACGTGTGGCCGAGCGCCGCGACGTAGGCGTGGTTACAGTCGTTGGGGTCGATGCGGATCTTGCCGATCATCTGTGTGTCCGCGAGGCCCATGTGCTGCCACGTCTTGCCTGCGTCAGTGGACTTGTACACGCCGTCGCCCGGGATCACGTTGCCCCGCGTGTCGACCTCGCCCATTCCGATGTACACGACGTCGGGGTTACTCGGGCACACCGCGACAGCGCCCACCGACGAGCTGGTGATCTGCCCATCGGTGACCGGCGCCCAGTTGGTGCCGCCATCGGTGGTCTTCCACAATCCACCGCCCGTCGCCCCGAAGTAATACTCGTTGGGACGCGCCGCGCTGCCGGCGCCTGCCAGCGACCTGCCGCCCAGCTGCGGGCCGATATTCCGCCATTGCAGCGAGCTGTACAACGACGGGTCCACCGTCGTAGCCGGCGCCGCCGCACGGCTCGTCCCGGGAACGAACACGACCAGCAGTGACGCAGCGAGGGCGGTGATCGTCCCAGCCACGCGACCCGTCCGCAGGAACCTGCTCATTAACGACCACCTTCGTCGTATCGCCGACAAACCATGAGAACCCTAGACTCACGGTTCGAGACGGACGACCAACGAATGTCGCATATCTCGCTGATCAATTCGGTCATTCGACCAGTTCAGTACCGGAAATTTGCGTGCAGCACCACTAACCGTTTGTGGAATTCAATCCCCGAGATTTTGGACACTTGCTCAAGCCACGGCAGTTGCGCTGTCCACTTGCAATTTCTTTATTTGCGTCGAGGCGCACTCGGATAACCGGACGGCACGGACCCGCCGGCCTAGGTGGCGGGTCCGTTACCTGTTGAGCGACCCGTCCTACCTGAAGGCGACGTAAACGGAGTGGACGGTGCCGTCGACTAGCCCGACATCGAGCCGTCCGCAGGACTGCTGCCAGCTGCTGTCAGTCTTCCATACGTAGTTGTACTGGCCGATCTTCGAGTCGTAGCGCAGGCTGCCGGTCGTCGGGATCGGGGAGCCGACCGGCACTGTCGTGCCACAGCGCACCGGCTGCAACACGGGGTTGCCGGGGGCCAGCACGCCGAGCCCTTGGTCACCGGCGAGCTGGAACTTCACCGGAACCGTCGCCCCGGCGGTCACGGTGGTCACCGCCGGCGGGTTGGCGAGCGGCGCGGCGAACCCGTCGAACGCGTAGTGAACGGCGGCCGTCGAGGTTGCCGTGGCAACGCTGCCGTCCGCGCCGGTGATCGACGTGGTAACCGTGTGCGGGCCGACTGCGGAATAGGTGTGCGACCCGGTCACGGTGAAGTTGCCGGACCCGCCGCTGACGACACCGTCCGAGCTGGTGCCGTCGCCCCAGTCGACGTGCGCCGTGAACGCGCCTGCCGCGGCCGTGGTGTCCGAGTCGGTGAAGCCGGCGACCGGACTGGTGAACGGCGTGTCGAGGACGGTGGTGGGCGATGTGCCGGTGGCGTCCAGCCGGCAGGTGGGCAGCCGGAACGCGCCGACGCGGCCGAAGTAGGGGCCCCCGGTGCGGCTGGTGTCCCCGTACCCGCCGAAGTACCAGAAGGTGCAGTCGTCGGTCGGGTCGACGGCGAGCTTGGACCAGTCCTCCCAGCGAGATCCGCCCGCCGAGGTGATGCCGTCGATGATGACGCCGTCCTGGTAGCTCATCGTGCCGAGCGGGTCGTCGGGTTGCCGGGCGGTAAACCGTTGCCCGACCGGGAGGCAGGCGGGCTGGACGCACATGTAGGCAGCGTTGGAGACGGCTGACGCGCTCGCGTGTGCCAAGGTGAGTGGGGCGGTGAGGTCGACGCCCGTGCCCGTGGCGCCGGCGGTGCCGACGGCCTGCACGGTCGCGGTTTCCCGAGACGCGCCGGTGCCGATGTCGACCTTCACGCCGGGTGCGAGGTTCACGTTGGTACCGGTCACGGCGGTCACCTTGATGTTCGTGTCGCCCGCTGCGGACGCTGCGGCGAGCGTCGTCGAGACCGGCGGGATATAGGGGCCGCCGCCGAACGAGAACGCCAGCGCGATATCGCCCTTGCGGTCCATGTTCGGGCTGCCAAGCCATCGGTAGTGGTCATCGGGGGCGTACGTGCTCTGCTGGTAGAGCGTCGGGTCGTCGTTGCTGTTCAGGCGCATCTCGTACCACCGCTCACCGCCTGCTCCGACCTCGGTGTTGATCGAGTGGAGCAGCACGAACGACTGGATGCCGTTGTGGTTGCGGTACACCACCGCGTGCATGATCTTGTCGCCCTGAGAGTCGAGGCGGGTGGTACTGCCCGGTTGGGGCACGCACTGCGTCAACTGGCCGTCGCACAGGAAGTGGTACGGCGAGACCGGAATCTTGGTAGGACCGGTGAACGTCGAGTTCTGCGGATTCGCCCAGTCGACATGGAACTTGTATGTGTAGATGCCGTCGTCCTCGAAGATGCCCCGCAGCTGGTACCCACCGGCCGCGAAGTAGTGCTCGGGCTCGCCGGCGGGTGGCGGCGTCTGGCCCTCGAGATCAGACGGCTCCATGAAGCTCACGGCCGGGACGATGAAGCACTGTTCGGTAGCGTCCAGGCCCTGCAACATCCGGGTGCGGTCCACCGCACACGCGTGCTTCTCGATGACCGTGTCGCCTGTACTGGTGGCGTTGTAGTAGCCGTCGGACCAGACCGTCACGCGCGGGTAGTCGGGGAACAGCGACCGGGTGAAGACGTAGCGGTAATACGGCCCGGTCGGGTCGCTCGTGACGCTGACCGCGTGGCACATCGCGTACAGGCCACCGACCCGGGTGAACGCCGGTGTGGTGAACAGCCAGCGGCCGGCGAGCTGGTCGTACCGGATGTGGCCGTCGCCGCTGTTCGTGCAGCGACCCTGGCCGATACCCGCGGTGCCGCTCTGCGTCTTCGTGACCGAGCCGGAAACGGCGCCGGTCACGGGGTTGACCGACATGACATTGACATCGCCGAGGCCGGTCTGCCGAGCACTGCCCAGAGGCGTGAGCGCATTGAACGTGACCGTGTAGCCGGCGTCGCTGACCGTGCCGATGCTGACCGTCGTGTCGGGTATCCATCCGGCGAAGCCTCGGC
>JBPYES010000071.1:0-5730 GCA_051984825.1 Jatrophihabitantaceae bacterium | reverse complement strand
ACCGCCCGATGTCACGTGAGATTCACCCCAGGGCTGGCGAGCCTCCACCCCTTCGTGCCGAATGGGCGGTACAACCAGGCCGCCGACCCCTCGAAGTATGAGTTCGAGGGGCCGACCCTTATGTGCGGTAGGCGACTGTCAAGCGCTAGGCGACCCAAGCAAACCCAGCCCGGTGAAAGGAACCAACAGCGCCAGCGACCGTAGGAAACGCACGTTCGGGGGCGATGAGCGCTCGCGCGAAGAGCGCCGGCGCCGCGACGCGGCCCGCGCCGAGAGGCGCGGAGCGGGTTGGCGGATCCACCCTTGTGGTGGAGACGCGAAGCCGCGCAGCCGGCATAAACGAAAAGCCGGCCCCTCGAAGTATGAGTTCGAGGGGCCGACCGTCGACTACGAGCGCGTGACGCCCCGCAGCCTGCACAGAAGTTCCACCGGTCCGCACGTCGTCACCCGTGCTGCTCACCGGTCGCCCGGCGAACGCGGACCTGCTTTCCTTCCGCTCCGCCCCACCCTGCGGTGCGGCGTAGCGCAATGTCTACTCGCTCGGTCCGTGCTCCGCAAGACGGCTTCGCAAGATCTTTTCGAGTAAAGATCGCATGCGGGTGACAGCGCTCCCATTACACTCCCGGCGTACCCGGGGCCGCAGGAGGTGCGCAGGTGGCGCAGGACCGACGTCCGGCGGATCGTCCGCCAACGCTCGAGGTCGTCGCGGCACGGGCCGGCGTCTCGCGCGCAACGGCGAGCCGTGCCCTGCGCGGCGCCACGAACGTCAGCGAGGATGCGCGCCAGGCCGTATTGCAGGCGGCGCGCGACACGGCCTATGCGCCGAACCGTGCGGCGCGCTCACTGGTGACCCGCCGCAGCGACTCCATCGCGTTCCTCGTCGCCGAGACAGAAGATCGCCTCTTCACCGAGCCGTACTTCTTCGCCTTGCTGCACGCCGCGCACGCACAGATCGCCGCCGCGGGGCTGCAGTTGCTCTTCATCACAGCTCCGACGGCCGTGGAGGCGGCGACGTTCGAGCACTACGCCGCCGGCGGCCACGTCGACGGCGTGCTGCTGCTGTCGCTGCACGGCGACGATCGACTCCAGCAGTCGCTCGAACAGCACGGCGTGCCGACGGTGCTGAACGGCCGGCCGCTGTCCGGAGATCCGTCGCTGTGCTACGTCGACTCCGACAACGTTGCCGGGGCCCGGGCCGCTACCGAGTTGCTCATCCAGGGCGGCGCCGAACGCGTCGCGACGATCACCGGGCCGCAGGACATGTGTGCCGGCCAGGACCGCCTCGCCGGATACCGGCTCGCATTACAAGGATTCGGGCGCAAGGTGACGCGTCGGCTCATTGCTCCCGGCGATTTCACCGTCGCAGGCGGGCACGACGCGATGCAAAGGCTGCTCGCCACCGATCCCGACATCGACGCGGTGTTCGCCGCGTCCGACCTCATGGCGATCGGAGCAATGCGAGCAATCGAGCAATCAGGGCGACGCGTGCCCGACGACGTCGCGGTAGTGGGCTTCGACGGTCTCCGAGAGGCCGAGGTCACCGTTCCGCAACTGACGACCGTCCGGCAGCCGGTCGCCGACCTCGGCCGCACCATGGCGCAGTTGCTGCTGCAGCGGATCGCCGGCGAGGATCCACCGCACGCCACGGTGTTGCCGGTCGAGGTCGTCAAGCGGGAAAGCACCTAAGTCCCCGGTAACGATCTGGCTGCTCGGCCGGGCGAAACGGTCGGCGACTCTTGACATCGCCGCCGCCGTGGCCCACCCTAACTTCGCCCGTGAGAGCGCTCTCACAACTCCCGGCGTGCTCAACAGGAGGCACTATATGCGGCACAGCTACACCCGAACGGCGCGAATAGCGGGTGTTGTCGCGGCGGCGGCACTGCTCGCGGCCGCCTGCTCGTCCAGCAAGAAGTCATCATCCGGCAATGGCGGCAACACCAGCGGTGGCAACACCGCCAGTAGCAGCGCCAACACCACCGCCGCCCAGTGCGGCACCAGCGACCAGACCACGCTGACCGTCGGCTTGTTCGGCACCTTCGGATTCAAGGAAGCCGGCCTGTACGACGCCTATCACCAGCTGTGCCCGAACATCACGATCAAGGAAGACGACGTCGAGCAGTCGGCCGATTACTGGACCCGGCTGAAGACCCGACTCGCCTCCGGCAGCGGCCTCGACGACGTACAGGGGATCGAGATCGGGTTCGTGGCCGACGTGGAGCAGAACCACGCGAGCCAGTTCGTCGACTTCAACTCGCTGCCCGAGACCGCACAGCTGAAGTCGACGTTCTACGACTGGAAGTGGAAGCTCGCAACCAGCCAGGACAACAAGACCGTTGGCCTCGGCACCGACATCGGGCCCGAGGCGATCTGCTACCGCCAGGACCTCTACAAAGAGGCGGGCTTGCCGTACCAGCCGGACCAGGTCGCGGCCAAGATGACGACCTGGGACGACTTCATCAACTTCGGAAAGCAGTACGAGGCGTCAGCGACCAAGCCGGCGAAGAGCCACTTCGTCGACAGCGCTGCCAGCATCTTCAGCACCGCCGTGTACCAGGGCAACGAGGCCTACAACAAGGCCGACGGCACCCCGGACGTCGAAAACAGCGACGGCGTGAAGAACGCTTGGAAGTACGCCACCGACGCAGCGAACGCGAAGATCACGGCCGGCCTGCAGCAGTTCGCCGACCAGTGGAACAAGGCGTTCCAGTCCGGCGCCTTCGCGACGATTGCCTGCCCGGCGTGGATGAGGGGCTACATCCAGGGCCAGGCCGGCCCCAGCTACAAGGGCAAGTGGGCCATCGCTCCGGGCCTGCCGGGCGGCGCCACCAACTGGGGCGGCTCCTGGGTCGGCGTCCCGACGGCTGCCAAGCACAAGGACGCCGCGATCAAGTTCGTCGAGTGGGTGACCGCGCCCGCGCAGCAGCAGACGTGGTTCTCCAAGGTGGGCAACTTCCCGTCCAGCAAGACCGCTGACACGAGCGCCACAGTTCAGAACAACGTGGACGCCTACTTCAGCAACGCGCCTGCGGGCAAGATCTTCACCGACATCGCGAACAAGATGAAGATCCCGCCGATCGGCCTCTACGACACCCAGATCCAGAACGCGTTCACTACGCAGCTGACCAACGTCGAGACGAGAGGAACCAGCCCCGACAAGGCGTACAACGACGCGCTCAAGGCAATCAAGCAAGTAACCGGCTGACACGTCGGCAGCGAGACCTCGTCCGGCGTGGACGGCAACCCCTGCGCCGGCCCCGCCGGGCGAGCTCACAAGAAAGCAGGGGAATGACGCTCACTACGACGACGACCCCGGGTGACACGGCCCAGTCCGTGTCACCCGGGCGTATCAAAGGCCGTCGGCGGCGAAGGATCCGACCGGGCGGGCGAGTCGCCTACGCGTACATCGCACCGTTCTTCATCGTCTTCGCGGCCTTCAGTCTGTATCCGTGGATCAGCACGGCATGGGTGTCGCTGCACGATGTCCGCCTGACCACTTACAACAAGCAGAAGTGGGTTGGGTTCGCCAATTACCACAACCTGTTCACGAACGACTTCTTCTGGAACGCACTCAAGAACACCATCACGATCGGCATCATCTCGACGGTGCCGCAGCTGTGCATGGCACTTGGCATCGCGCATCTGCTCAACTACCGGCTTCGCGGGCGGACGTTCTTCCGCATCTCGCTGCTCATGCCATATGCCACGAGCCTGGCGGCAGCGACCGTTATCTTCGTCCAGTTGTTCAACAAGGACACCGGGTTCATCAACTGGTTCCTGCACGGAATTTTCCACCTGCCGCTCATCGATTGGCAGAACAACAAGTGGGCCAGCCAAGTCGCGGTCTCGACGATTGTGACCTGGCGGTGGACTGGCTATAACGCCCTGATCTACCTAGCCGCAATGCAGACCATCGACAACACGCTCTATGAAGCCGCCGCGATCGATGGCGCCTCGCGGTGGAAGCAGTTCCTGAACGTGACCATCCCGGGCATCCGCCCGACGATCCTCTTCACGATCATCGTCTCGACCATCGGCGCGACCCAGCTGTTCGGCGAGCCACTGCTCTACGAGCCGCAGGGATTGCCGATCGGTGGCACCGGTCGGCAGTACCAGACGCTCGGCCTGCTCATGTACGAGCAGGGCTGGACCAATGACCGCCTCGGCCTCGCGTCGGCCACCGCATGGACCATGTTCGTGATCATCGTCATCGCTGTGCTCATCAACCTTTGGCTCGCACGGCGCCGCGAGAAATGGAGCGGCAGCAGAAACGTGATTCCCGTGACCGCGATCGAGCGACAGGAGGCTGCGACATGACCGCCACCACGGTCGACGTGCAACACGCGGCCCCCGCCAAGCGCAAGCGCAGCCTCAAGGGCCACGTCGGCGGCCGGTCGATGAAGGCGGGCTGGGGCACCTACCTGATCATCGCGGGCGTCACGCTGATTTCGATCTGGCCGTTGTACTACACGATCGTCATGGCGTCGCACACCAACGCGGAGCTCAATGCGAGCACCCCGCCACTGCTGCCCACCGGGTCGGTCTGGCACAACATCAAGGAGGCGCTGAGCACGGCGCCGATGACTCAGGGCTTGATCAACTCGTTGATCGTGTCCACGTGCGTCACGGTCGCCACCGTGGCGTTCTGCACCCTGGCAGGCTTCGCATTCGCGAAGTTGAAGTTCCGCTTCGCGGCCGCGCTACTGGCGTTCACGATCGGAACGATGATGGTGCCGATGCAGATGGGCATCATCCCGCTTTACATGCTGATGGCGAAATGGCACCTCGTCGGCCATCTGCAGTCCGTGATCCTGCCACTGCTATGTACTGCATTCGGCGTCTTCTTCATGCGCCAATACATCGCAAGCGCCGTGCCCGACGAATTGGTCGAGGCAGCCTTCGTGGACGGCGCCGGCACATTCCGCATCTTCCTCGCGGTGGTCGTCCCGGCGGCGCGGCCGGCGATGGCGGTGCTCGGGATGCTGACCTTCCTCATGTCGTGGAACGACTTCTTCTGGCCGATCATCGCGCTGAATTCGCAGAACCCCACAGTGCAGGTCGCGTTCCAGAGTCTGGCGAAGGGCTACGCACCCCAACAATCAATCATCATGGCCGGAATTCTCTACGGCACGATTCCCGTCCTCATCGTCTTCGTCCTGCTGGGGCGGCAGATCGTCGGGGGCATCATGCAAGGAGCTATCAAGGGATGACCTCTACTGAAATGCAGGAGGCGGCCGCAGGGTCCCTCCAGTTCCCGCCTGGCTTCGTGTGGGGCGCAGCCACCGCGGCCTACCAAATCGAGGGGGCCGTTAACGAAGACGGGCGGGGACCGTCCATCTGGGACACGTTCAGTCACACGCCCGGCACCATCGTCGACGGCACGACCGGCGACGTTGCGGCGGACCACTATCACCGCTACGCACAGGACGTGGCGCTGATGGCCGATCTCGGCCTTCGCGCGTACCGGTTCTCCATCGCATGGCCCCGCGTGATCCCGACGGGCGCCGGCGAGGTCAACCAGAAGGGAATCGACTTCTACTCGCGACTGGTCGACTCGTTGCTCGAACGGGGCATCACGCCGGTGGCGACGCTGTACCACTGGGATCTACCGCAGCCGCTGCAGGACGTCGGCGGCTGGGCAAACCGCGACACGGCCAAGCGGTTCGCCGAGTACGCGGCGGTGGTCGGCAGCGCGCTCGGCGATCGGGTCGGGACGTTCAGCACGCTCAACGA
>JBPYES010000070.1:0-6509 GCA_051984825.1 Jatrophihabitantaceae bacterium | reverse complement strand
GACACCATTCCCGCGATCATTCGCGACACCGACGACGACGCGATGCTGCGTGACGCACTGCTGGAGAACATCCATCGCGTCTCACTGAATCCACTCGAGGAAGCAGCGGCCTATCAGCAACTGCTGGACGAGTTCGCAACGACGCACGACGAGCTTGCTCGGCGGATCGGGCGCAGCCGGCCACAGATCACGAACACGATCCGGTTGCTGAACCTCCCGGTGCCGGTGCAGCGGCGGGTCGCCGTTGGCGTGCTGTCCGCAGGACACGCCCGCGCACTGCTCAGCATCGACCAGCCGGACGCGCAGGAAGAGCTGGCCGGGCGCATCGTGGCCGAGGGACTGTCCGTGCGCGCGACCGAGGAGCTTGCCGCGTTGTACACGCGCGGGCACACCGAGAAGGCTCGCACCCGCAAGGCGGCAGCGCCGCACATGGTCGCCCCCGGGCTGGACGACCTGGCGGACCGGCTCTCCGACAGATTCGACACTCACGTCCGCGTCGACCTGGGGCGCCGCAAGGGCAAGATCACCGTCGAGTTCGCGTCGGTCGACGACCTGGAGCGCATCGTGGCGCTCATCGCGCCCGGCTTGGACGGGCACTAGAACGACCCGTAGGCCACGACCTCGGAAAGCGGACGCCGGCCGCGTCGCAGCGACGGGGAGCGGCGATCTCGCGCCCGGTACCCGAGGCTGATCCCTCCGATCGGAATCAGCCGCTCCGGCACCGCGAACGCCTTACCCAATGCGGACCAGTGCTCTCGCGGTATCCCGAAGAAGCAGGCTGCCAGCCCGCGGTTGACGGCACCGAGCAGTATCAGCAGCGACGCCATGCCGGTGTCGACGTGCCAGTAGGGCACCGGCCAGCGCGACTCGTCGCGGTCGGTCCAGCCCTTGTCCGGTTCGGCGTAGCGGTCAAGGTAGGTCTGCTTGTCGGCGAACACGACGATGAGCACGGGCGCGGTGCGCATCCCGGCAAGCCACGGGTCCGGAACACCACCCGGATCGGTCGCGGTCCAGAACGCGTCGCGCTGCGCTTGCTCCTGCAACACGAGGAACCGCCAGCCCTGGCTGAAACCCGCCGACGGCGCGTGCGTCGCGAGCTCGAGCAGCTCGTCCACCACCTCGCGCCGAACCGGACGGGACGGGTCGTAGGCACGCACCATCCGGCGCCGGCGTACTACCTCGGTGAACTCCACGATCCGGCCTCCTTCCCACGGGACGAGGCGGGTCGGTCCATGCGCTTCCGAGTCGCTCTTTGAGCGTCGCCCATGCCCCTATCCAACCGGGTTGTGCGATCGTTGTGCAGTGGATCTGACCCAGTCGAGCAAGCTCGAGAACGTCCTCTACGACATCCGCGGCCCCGTCCTCGAGGAAGCGAAGCGGCTCGAGGAAGAAGGCCGGCGCATCATCAAGCTCAACATCGGCAACCCGGCCCCATTCGGCTTCGATGCGCCCGACGAAATCCTCATCGATGTCATCCGCAATCTGTCGGCGTCGCAGGGTTATTCCGACTCCCAGGGTCTGCTCTCGGCGCGGACCGCGATCGTGCAGCACTACCAAGAGCGTGGCATCCGCGGCGTCACCGTCGACGACGTGTGGCTCGGTAACGGCGTCAGCGAGCTGATCCAGATCTCGCTGCAGGCCATGCTCGATGACGGCGACGAGGTGCTCATCCCGGCACCCGACTATCCACTGTGGACAGCAGCCACAAGCTTGTCAGGCGGGCGCGCGGTGCATTACCTGTGCGACGAAGACGCGGGCTGGCTACCCGACCTCGACGATCTTGCGGCGAAGATCTCGCCACGCACCAAGGCAATCGTCGTTATCAACCCGAACAACCCGACGGGCGCTGTATACCCGCAAGGGGTATTGAAGGGAATTGCCGAGCTGGCTCGCCGGCATCGGCTTGTCGTCATGGCTGACGAGATCTACGACAAGATCCTCTACGACGACGCGACGCACTTTCCGTTTTCGGCGATCGCCCCGGACGTGTTCACGCTTACGTATAACGGGCTGTCCAAGGCGTATCGGCTCGCCGGGTTCCGCAGCGCCTGGATGATGGTCACCGGCCCGAAACGGCATGCCGCGAGCTACCTCGAGGGCATCGCGATGCTTGCCAACATGCGACTGTGCTCGAACGTCCCGGCGCAGCACGCCATCCAGACCGCACTGGGCGGCCGACAGAGCATCCATGACTTGGTGCTGCCGGGCGGCCGGCTACGCGACCAACGTGACGCTGCCATGTCGGCACTGAAGGCGATCCCCGGCGTGACGTGCGTGCAGCCGCGCGGCGCGCTGTACGTGTTCCCGCGGCTCGATCCTGCCGTGTACCCCATCGACGACGACCAGAGCTTCGTGCTGCAACTCCTGCGTGAGCAGCACGTGCTCGTGGTTCAGGGCACCGGCTTCAACTGGCCCCGTCCTGATCATCTCCGCATCGTCACGCTGCCCCGCGCCGACGACCTCACCGAAGCGATCCGTCGCATCGGCGCGTTCCTCGCTGATATGAGCTGATCCCCCGGCGGCTTGCCGGGGCTTCACGTGGGCGGGCGCAGAATCGAATCGTGGCTCGTCGCCTCGCGAATATCACGCTCGACAACCTCGGCGACCTGCCGTCTCAATGCCGCCGGTGTGTCTTTTGGGAGCTGGACCCGGTCGCTGGCGAGCGGGCCGAGCAGACCGGCGGCACCGAACTCGAGAAAGAAGCATGGATCTCCGACACACTGCTCGAGTGGGGCAGTTGCGGGAAGATTGCCTATGTCGATGAGGTTGCCGCCGGGTACGTACTGTTTGCACCACCCGCCTATGTGCCGCGCTCGGCAGCATTCGCGACCTCGCCGGTTAGTCCTGACGCCGTACTGTTGATGACGGCGCGGCTGCTGCCCACGTTCCGGGACCGCGGCCTCGGGCGGGTGCTCGTCCAGGGGGTCGCCGGGGATGTTGCCCGGCGAGGGCTGAAGGCGATCGAGGCATTCGGCACTTACGATTCCGGCGGGTCATGCGTGCTGCCGGCCGACTACCTGCTCGCGGTCGGCTTCAAGACCGTGCGCCCGCACCCGCACTTTCCGCGGCTACGCCTCGACATCAAGGCAACCGTGTCCTGGCGTGAGGATGTCGAGTACGCGCTGGAGCGGCTGGTCTCCTCGATCGCGCCACCGGCGCTTACCCGGCCGTAGCTCTACGACGCGATGGCTGGGATGCGCATGACGCCGGTCGGCGGGTCCTGTGCCTTGGGCAGGTAGAGCCGCTGTACGGCGACGAGCAGCCCTTCCGCGATCGTGTCACGAAACGCCGGGTCGATCAGGCGCGCGCGGTCGACGTGCGAAGTCAGGTAGCCGACCTCGATGCGAACGGCCGGCATGCGGGTGAGTCGCAGCAGCGCCCAGGTCTTGGGGTGCACCCGGCAGTTGAGCATCCCGGTGCGGGCGACGATCTCACGCTGGGCCAGATCGGCGAGCCGCTCGCCGATCGTGGAACTCGATTCACCGGCCCCGTAGTGGTAGCTCGCCACACCGTGCGCAAGCGGGGACGGCGAGCCGTCGACGTGCAGCGACAGCAACGCGTCAGCGCCGACCTCGTTCGCAAAGCCTGCCCGGGCCTCGTCCGTCTTGCCGTTGGAGGGTCCGCGGGTCAGCCAGGTGGTGACGCCCAAGGCGGTGAGCCGGCCTTCGAGGCGAGTGGCGAGGTCCCAGACAATGTCGGCCTCGCAGACGTCGCCGGCCACGACACCACGGTCGGCGCCGCCATGGCCGGGGTCGATCACCAGCCGCTTGCCCAGCAGGCTGGGCCCGGACTCGGCGACGCGCATCTGCTCGCGCAGCAACTGCGGGCGCCCGCCGATAACCCGCCGGGTCAGCTGGCGCAGCGCGCGGAGCGTGGCGGGCCCGCAGATGCCGTCGGGCGTCAGGCCGTAGTCGCGCTGGAAGGCACGAAGCGCGCCCTCAGTGTGCCGGCCGAAGATGCCGTCCGGGCGGGACACGTCGTAGCCCATCTCGAGCAGTTGCTCCTGGAGCGTGACGACGTCGTCGCCGGTGAACGGGCTGGTGGCGTTGTGCGCCAGGACCCGATCCCCGAGTCGCCACCTGGCACCGGCCAGCGCTGTCCACGTCTCCCGGCCCACAATGCCGTCAATCGACAACCCGCGGCGTTGCTGGAAGTGCCGTACCGCCAGCTCCGTGGCCTCGTCGTAGAACGACTCCGCACCGGGATCGAGGTTGGCGAGAAGACCGAGCCCGGCCAGTACGCGTCGCACTTCGGCGACGGCGTCCTCGTTGGCGCCGCGGCGTAGTGGCTGCATCGGTGTTGAGACCTCACGGAGCTCGTCGGTGGTGCTGGCCGCTCTCATTGTGCCGCAGCCCGTCGCGGATACCGAACCGGCCGGACCTCCGCGAGTCGGGGGCTTACGGGCACATAACAAAAAGGCGGTCACCGGGATGGTGACCGCCTTTGGAAAAAATGCCGGCTCAGCGGATGTAGTCGGACAGCTCCTTGAGGATGGCTGCCTTGGGCCGCGCGCCCACGATCGACTTGACGACCTGGCCCTTCTCGAACACCGACATCGTGGGAATCGACATGATCTGGTAGTCCCGGGCGATGCTGGGGTTTTCGTCTATGTTGACCTTGGCGACGGTGATCTTGTCTGGGTACTCACCCGCGATCTCGTCGAGCACCGGCGAGACCATCTTGCACGGACCGCACCACTCGGCCCAGAAGTCGACCAGCACCGGACCGTCGGCCTGCAGGACCTCATCGGCAAAGGTGGCGTCGGTGACGGTCTTCGTGTTCTGACCCATGGAAGCTCCTGAAGTGGTTGGGAATGCGGTTGTGTAACAGCGACGCTCAGCCGGCCATTCCACGTGCCGCCGGGACCCCGGTCAGATCGTGCAACCGGCTGAGGTGCCGCTCCGCGTCGAGGGCGGCCTGGCAGCCGGTTCCCGCCGCGGTCACCGCCTGACGGTAGACGTGGTCGACCACATCGCCGGCGGCGAACACGCCGTCCAGGTTGGTCTTCGTGGAGCCGGGCTGGGTGAGGATGTACCCCTCGGCATCCAGATCGATCTGGCCCTTGACGAGATCGCTACGCGGCTCATGCCCGATGGCGATGAACAAACCCTGCACGGGCAGATCACGCTCGGCGCCGCTGACGGTATCCCGCAGCCGGATGCCCGTGACGGTGTTCTCGCCGTGGATGCCCACTACCTCGGAGTTCCACGCCCAGTTGATCTTGTCATTGGCGAATGCTCGATCCGCCATGATCGCGGTCGCCCGCAGCGCCTCGCGGCGGTGGACCACGGTCACCGACTTGGCGAACCGGGTGAGGAACGTGGCCTCCTCCATCGCGGTATCGCCGCCGCCCACGACGGCGATGTCCTTGTCACGGAAGAAGAACCCGTCGCAGGTGGCGCACCACGACACGCCATGACCCGATAGTTGCTCTTCATGAGGTATGCCGAGTTTGCGGTAAGCCGAACCCATCGCGAGGATTACCGTATCTGCGGTGTACTCGGCAGAATGGGTGCGCACCGTCTTGACGGGAGCTGTCAGGTCGACGAATGTCACGTCGTCGCTGACGATCTCGGCGCCGAATCGTTCGGCCTGGACACGCATCTTCGCCATCAGGTCCGGGCCGAGGATGCCTTCGGGAAAGCCCGGGTAGTTCTCGACATCGGTAGTGGTCATCAAGGCGCCGCCGAACTGCGCGCCCTCGAAAAGCAATGGTTCCAGGTCGGCGCGGGCCGTGTACAAGGCCGCGGTGTAGCCGGCTGGCCCCGAACCGATGATGATTACGTTGCGGTGCTGCGTCACGCCCACAAAACGATCCTAGAACGTCCCGCATTCCCGGAAGGTCAGCTGCCGCGGGCGGCACTGACGATCTCACGCACCTCGGGAATGCGCATCCGGAAGGCGACGGCCAGCATCACGGCCAGGCCCACAATGGTGCCCGTCAACACCCCGATCAGCGCGCCGGTACGTCCGTCCCCGGCCACGGCGATGCCGAGCCGCACCATGCCGAACGCCGCAGCGCCGCCCAGCACTGAGGCGATGCCCACACGCACAGTCGTCCGGACGACCTTGCTGAACCCGAGCCGGCCGAACCGCCGCGTGAGCAGCCAGTGGCCGATGATCGCTCCCACCACGTACGAGCCGGATGTGGAGACGTTCAGTGCCGCGATCACGGCGTCACCGTGCAACGTCTGGGCGGCGATCAGCACCATCGCGATCTTGGTGGCGACCATGCCGATGTTGATGAGCGTCGGGGTCCGGGCGTCGCGCATGGCGTAGAACACCCGCATTTGGAGCATGACAATCGCGAAGGGGAGCAGGCCGAACGACGCGAGCGCCAAACAGGTACCGATCAACCGGGCCTGGTGGACGTCGGTGCGCCCGACGAAGATCGCGGTTGTGAACGACGGACCGAGCACGATCAGCCCGACCGTCACCGGCACCAGGACCGTCGCCGACAAACGCGCGCCCATCGACAGATGCTCGATCACGGCGCCTCGGTCGCCGCG
>JBPYES010000069.1:0-11492 GCA_051984825.1 Jatrophihabitantaceae bacterium | reverse complement strand
GCATGTAACCCGGCCAAGACGTCGACGAGATGCGGACCCAGCGCAGCGCGTGCGGGCATGTCGAGCGTTTGCTCGGCCGAATCGTGGTCGCCCAGCACAACCCCCGGGACGTACTCCATGACGAAGAACGGCACGCCGAGCACAGCCGTGTCGTCGCAGGCGGCCACCATCCGGGGCACCGGCACTGCCGTACCGGCCAGCGCCGCCATGATCCGGTGCTCACGCAATACGTCGTGCGCCGACGCAATCACCCCGGACATCGGCGGACGGCGCAGCACCCACCGCTTGCCGGCTGCGTCGCACACCAGGTACGTCAGGTTGGAGCGCCCGCCGGTGATCAGCTCGCCACGCAATGGCGGCACGATCGACGTGCCCCCGGCCGAAAGCCAGCGGCAAACGGCATCAACAGACAGCGCCGTCGGGTCAGTCATGTCAAGCTCACGACGTCGCGACCGTCCACCACGACCGTCCCCTCGGCACGCATCTTCTCCACGGCGGCACGTGTCGACTGCTCGGCGGCGGGGTGCAGCGCGGGGTCAACGTCCGCATAGACCCGCGCGACGATCGCCTTCACATCGCTCGGACCGTCGCGGAGGACGGCGAGGATCTGCCGCTCGCGGAAGAGCCGATGCGCCAGGTAGTACTCGATCACCGCCGTGGGGTCGTCGCACAGCTCCGGTCCGTGGCCGGGAAGCAGCGCGGACGGGCCGAGGTCAAGGACGCGCCGCAGTGACTCGAGATACGCGAGCAGATCGCCCTCGGGGTAGGTGACGACGGACGTGCCTCGGCCGAGAATGTGGTCGCCGGTCAGCACTACCCCGGAGTCCAGCCGGAACGCCAAGTGGTCGCTCGTGTGCCCCGGCGTCGCGATCGCCCTGACGGAGGTTCCGGCGAGCGCAACCTGATCGCCGTCGGCGATCACGCGGCCATCCGGCCCGGCGACTTCCGGGCGCGCCGCGCACACGCTGACTCCGAGTTGCTCCGCCCAGGGCAGTGCGGCTTCTGCGTGGTCGACGTGGTGGTGGGTGACGAGGATCCAGCGGCATGCCGCATCACCGATCGCCTGCTCGACGCGGGCCAAGTGCTCGGGGTCCGGCGGCCCGGGGTCGACCACCGCCGCTTCGCCGTCGCCGTGGATCACGTAGGTATTGGTGCCATCCAGCGACATCATGCCGGCGTTGGGGGCCAGCACCCGGGACACCAACTCGTCCAGCCGTGCCTCGCGGGGCAGCTGACCCAACGGCGGCAGGTCCCATGTCAGCCGCGGGTCGGCAGGCGGCTCCACCCGGGTCACCGCGCCTGAGGCAGGGTGACCGAGCGCCGCGCCGGACGCGCTGCCGACGGTGGCGGAACGACCGGGCCGATGTCGCCGTCCGGGGCCTCGTCCAGGTCGACGATCACCGGCGCGTGGTCGCTCGGCCCGGTGCCCTTGCGGGCGTGCCGGTCTACCCAGGCGGCGCGGACGCGGTCGGCCACGGCGGCGCTGGCCAGCACCAGATCGATGCGCATGCCCAGGTCCTGGTGGAACATGCCGGCGCGGTAGTCCCAGTAGGTGAAGACCCGCTCGGCCGGCCAGTGGTCACGAACCACGTCGGAAAGGCCGATGGCCAGCAACTCGGACAGCGCTGCGCGTTCCGGCGGCGTGACGTGTGTCTGCCCGACATACGCCGCCGGGTCGAACACGTCAGCGTCGGCCGGCGCGATGTTCATGTCGCCGCACACCACGACGTTGTCCGGTCCCGTCGCGATCGCATCACGCAGCGCGGCCAACCAGGCGAGCTTGTAGTGATAGTGCTCCGAGTCGGGTACCCGGCCGTTCGGTACGTACACCGAGTGGACGCGTACGCCGCCGCACGTCGCGGACACCGCCCGCGCCTCGGGATGCGGAAAGCCCGGCGCGCCCGGCAGCCCTTCGACGAGGTCGTCCAGGCCGACCCGGGACAAGATCGCAACACCGTTCCAGCGCGCCTCGCCGTGGTAGCCGACGGCGTACCCGCGCTCTGCCAGCGGGGCACCCAGCAGTTCGGTGAA
Organism: Jatrophihabitantaceae bacterium; assembly: GCA_051984825.1. Taxonomy (GTDB): domain Bacteria; phylum Actinomycetota; class Actinomycetes; order Mycobacteriales; family Jatrophihabitantaceae; genus DASXRA01. The sequence continues at coordinate 9,461 of JBPYES010000069.1, read as the reverse complement.
CGCGTCTTCGGCGAGCTTCGTCTCCTGCAGGCACACCACGTCGGGCTGTCGCTGGTCGAGCCACGGCAGCAGGCGCGGCACCCGCTGCTTGACGGAGTTCACGTTCCATGTCGCGATGCGCACCCGCTCAACGTAGCCCGGACCGGCACGATGGACGTATGCCGAAGGACCGGCTGGACACGTACCGGGCCAAACGCGACTTCGCCCGTACGCCGGAGCCCGCGGGCAAGCCGGCGCGCGGCGCTGCGGTGCGACGGTTCGTCGTGCAGCGGCACCGAGCCCGCCGGCTGCACTACGACTTCCGCCTCGAGGTCGACGGCGTGTTGGTCAGCTGGGCGGTGCCGAAGGGGCCGACCCTCGCCGCGTCAGTACGGCGCGCTGCGTTCCACGTCGAAGATCACCCCATCGAATACCTCGACTTCGAAGGCGTCATCCCGACCGGGCAATACGGCGGAGGGGACGTCATCGTGTGGGATCTCGGCACCTGGGAGCCGCACGAGGCACCTGATCCGCGCCGCGCGATCACCAACGGCGAGCTGCACTTCGACCTCTTCGGGGAGAAGCTGCGCGGCCGGTTTGTTCTCGTCCGGACCGGGCCGCCGTCCGAACGCGAGGACTGGCTGCTGCTGCACAAGCACGATGAGTTCGCCGTCGCCGGATGGGACGCGGAGAACTATCCGAAGTCGGTCCTCAGCGGGCGCACCAACGACGAGGTGAAGGCCGATCCGGACCGGATGTGGCGCTCCGACCTGCCCGCGGCCCGCGCCGCCGTGCTCCTCAAGACGCCGGCGGCGAGCCAGGACGAGCTGGCCGAGCTCGACACGTTCGGCGCATCCGGGAGGTGGCACGTTTTCGGCCGCGAGCTGCGCGTCACCAACCTGGACAAGGTGCTGTTCCCGGCGCGGGGCCGGGAACAGCCTGTCACCAAACGGGATCTGCTGCGCTACGCCGCGCAGATCGCGCCGGTGGTCCAGCCGTACCTCGCCGGCCGCGCGGTCAACCTGCATCGTTTCCCGAACGGCGCGCAGGCGAAGGCGTTCTGGCAGAAAGAGCTGCCGAGCCACGCCCCGGAGTGGCTGGCCCGCTGGGACAACCCGGAGGCCGAGCGCGGCGAGACGCACACCTACCTGGTCGTGGACGAGCAGGCCGCCCTGGTCTGGGTGGCCAACTTCGGTGCCCTCGAATGGCATGGCTGGACGTCGCGCACCGACCGGCCGCGACAGCCGACGTACGCGCTGATCGACCTCGACCCAGGCGACACGACCAGCTGGGCCGACCTGCTCACTATCGCCCGGCTGCATCGCACTGCGTTCGAGCACCTCGGCGTGACAGCCCGGGCGAAGGTCACCGGCCGGCGCGGCATCCAGATCTGGGTGCCGATCAAGCGCGGGCCGGGCTTCGACGAGACCCGTGCGTGGGTGGAGCAGCTGTCCCGGTCGATAGGCGACGTGGTGCCCGAACTCGTCAGCTGGAAGTGGCAGGTCCACGAGCGCGGCGGGCTGGCCCGCCTGGACTACACGCAGAATGCGATCAACAAAACCCTTGTGGCCCCGTACAGTCCGCGCCCGGCGCCCGGCGCGCCCGTCTCGGCGCCTATCGACTGGGACGAGCTCGACGACAAGACGCTCCGCCCGGACCGGTTCACGATCCGTACCATACTGCGGCGTATCGAAGAGCGCGGCGAGCTGTTCCGCCCGGTCCTGGACGACACGCAGGTGCTGCCGCCGCTCGGCTGAGCTTGCTCAGGCAGTATCAAGGCATGTTGGGGCTCCCGGACCACGTCCACGCCGGCCTGTTCGACCTCGATGGTGTGCTGACCGACACGGCCAGCCTGCACCGCACGGCGTGGAAGCAAACATTCGACGCCTACCTCGCCGCGCACGGCCAGCCGCCGTTTACCGACGACGACTACGAGAGCTACGTCGACGGCAAGCCGCGCCCTGCGGGGGTGCGTGACTTCCTCGCGTCGCGTGACATTCACCTGCCCGAGGGCGAGGACGACGACCCACCGGACCGAGACACGGTGCGTGGCATCGGCAACCGCAAGAACGAACTGCTGGAGCAGCTCATCCACCGCGACGGGGTTGCGGTGTACGAGGGCTCGCGCCGCTACCTGGAGCTCGCTCGGGACGCCGGCCTGGCCCGCGCGCTGGTGTCGTCAAGCACGAACGCCCACGCCGTCTTGACCGTCACCGGCCTGGACACGTTGCTTTCTGCGGTTGTCGACGGGCACACCGTCGAGCAGCAACACCTCGCCGGCAAGCCCGCACCCGATTCCTTCCTCGCCGGCGCGAAGCTCCTCGGCGTTGCGCCGGCCGCTGCCGCGGTGTTCGAGGATGCAATCGCCGGCGTTGCTGCCGGACACGCCGGAGGGTTCGGCTTCGTCGTGGGCGTCAACCGAATCGACGCCGAACATGCCCGGCAGCTGCGGGCGAACGGCGCCGACGTCGTGGTGTCCGACCTGAGTGAGCTGGCGCGATGACCGAGCATCGCAGGGTCACACGGGGGCCGAGAAGCGCAGGTCATCGCAGCGATGAACGCTCGCGCGAAGAGCAGGGGGAATTGTGATCCCGCAGTCGCGTTTCCCGGTGGAGCCGTGGGCGGTCCGTGAGGTCGGCCTCAACCTCGATCAGCTCGCCCAGTCCGAGTCGGTGTTCGCCTTGTCGAACGGGCACATCGGGGTGCGCGGCAATCTCGACGAGGGTGATCCGCACGGGCTGCCCGGTACCTACCTGAACTCGTTCTACGAGACCCGGCCACTCCCCTACGCCGAGACCGGCTACGGCTTCCCCGAAGAGGGGCAGACGATCATCAACGTCACCGACGGGAAGCTGATTCGGCTGCTCGTCGATGACGAGCCGTTCGATATGCGGTACGGGACACTGCGCCATCACGAACGGATCCTCGACATGCGCTCGGGCGTGCTGCGCCGGGTCGTGGAGTGGGAGTCGCCCGCCGGGCAGGTCGTCCGGGTGCGCTCGACCCGGCTGGTGTCGCTGACCCAGCGGTCGATCATGGCGATCCGCTATCAGGTCGAGGCAGTGCAAAATCCCGCCCGGGTCGTCATGCAGTCCCTGCTGGTCGCGAACGAGGATCTGCCGACACGCGAGAACGACCCCCGGGTGGCCGCGATGCTGGGCAACCCGTTGCAAGCCGAGTATCAGCTCGGCCGGGGCACCCGGGCGCTGCTCGCACACAGCACGCGGTCGAGCCGGCTGCTCATGGCGGCCGCGATGGACCACGCCTTCGTCGGGGAGCATGGGAACGTCGCGCTCGAACTACAGCCGGACTGGGCACGCGTCACCGCGGGGACTGAGCTGCAACCCGGCGAGCGGCTGGAGCTGACCAAGTTCGTTGCATACGGCTGGTCGAGCGTGCGCACGCTGCCCGCAGTGCGCGACCAGGTCGATGCGGCGCTCAGCGCGGTCATTCACACCGGATGGGACACGCTCGTCGCCGACCAGCGGGCGGCGATGGACGAGTTCTGGCGCGGTGCTGACGTCGAACTCGACGGCGACGACACGGTGCAGCAAGCCGTGCGGTTCGGGCTGTTCCACTCCATGCAGGCCGGGTCCCGGGCCGAGCAGCGCGCCATTCCGGCGAAGGGCCTCACCGGGCCGGGTTACGACGGGCACGCGTTCTGGGATACCGAGAGCTACGTGCTGCCCGTGCTCATCGCCACGGCGCCGCACGCTGCGGCCGACGCGCTGCTATGGCGGCGCCACACGCTTGACCTGGCCCGCGAACGCGCGACCGCGCTGCGGTTTTCTGGCGCGGCCTTCCCGTGGCGGACGATCCGCGGGCAGGAATGCTCCGGCTACTGGCCCGCAGGCACCGCCGCCATGCACGTCAACGCCGACATCGCCGTTGCGGCGATCCGGTACGTCGACTGGACCGGCGACAAGGAGTTCGACCAGGGCTGCGCGCTGCCGCTGCTCGTGGAGACGGCGCGACTGTGGGCGTCACTCGGATATCACGGCGACGACGGCGCGTTCCACATCGACGGGATCACCGGTCCCGACGAATACAGCGCGATCGCGGACGACAACATCTACACGAACCTGATGGCGCAACGAAATCTGCGTGGCGCCGCCGACGCTGCCCGGCGCTGGCCGGACGACGCCGCGGCCCTTTCCGTTACCGAAGACGAGATCGAATCGTGGCGGGCCGCCGCGCAGGTGATGGCGCTTCCCTACGACGACGCCAAGGACGTGCACCAGCAAGACCGTGGCTTCACCGATCATGAAATGTGGGAGTTCGAGGCGAGCGCAGAATCGGGGGGCTACCCGCTGTTGCTTCACGCACACTACTTCGACATCTACCGCAAGCAGGTGATCAAGCAGGCCGACCTGATCCTCGCGATGCACTGGTGCGGCGACTCGTTCACGTTCGAGGAGAAGGCGCGCGCGTTCGCTTACTACGAGCCCCTCACGGTCCGGGACTCGTCGCTGTCCGCATGCACCCAGGCGGTACTTGCCGCCGAGACCGGCCATCTCGACCTTGCCCACGACTACCTGGCCGAGGCGGCATTGATGGATCTCAGCGATCTCGAGCACAACACCCGCGACGGATTACACATCGCATCACTGGCAGGCTCGTGGATCGCGCTCGTCGCCGGCTTCGGTGGGCTGCGCGACCACGGTGGCGTGCTGTCGTTCCAGCCGCAGCTTCCGCCGTCGATCACCCGCCTGCGCTTCGCGATCCGCTGGCGCGGCGCCACCGTAGAGGTCACCATCGCCCCTGACGACGTGACGTACACGCTGCGCGATGGTCAGCCGTTCGAGCTGTGCCACGCCGGGGAGTCATTCACCCTCGGCAGCGAGCCGGTCCACCGTCCCACGTGTCACGTCGAGCCGATCACACCGAGCCCGTCGCAACCACCTGGACGTGCGCCGGCGCACCGTTCCTAAGCCCGCCGCGAGCCAGCGGTCGATCGCCACATGCCGAAGTCGACGAGATCGGCACTGGGGTCGCGCACCCTCCGGGCGGCGACATGCCAGGATTCGTGGCATGCCGATCAGCGTGTGTGTTGCCGGAGCTACAGGATGGACCGGAGGCGCGGTCGCCGAGGCGATCCGCGATGCGATTGACCTTGAGCTGCATTCAGCGGTCAGCCGTTCGGCTGCCGGCCGCGATCTCGGCGAAGTATGGGGCGGCGCCGCGATGGGCGTCCGGGTATACAGCCAGGTTGACGAGGCGCTCGCTGGCGTAGACGTGCTGGTTGATTACACGTCGCACGACGCTGTGCGGGCCAACACGTTCAATGCGATCGAGCGTGGTGTGCACGTCGTGATCGGCACATCTGGACTCAGCGCGGAGGACTTCGCCGACATCGACGGCGCCGCGCGTGCGGCCGGCGTCGGTGTATTCGCGGCCGGCAACTTCTCGCTGACCGCGACCCTGGCGACGATGGCGGCGATGCTCGCCGCGAAACACCTGCCGAGCTGGGAGATCGTCGACTACGCCGAGGCGGGCAAGCCGGATGCGCCGAGCGGCACGTCCAGGGAGATGGCGGAACGGCTGGGCGATATCGCGCGGCCGGTGGTGGAGCGTCCGGTCGCCGAGACCGCCGGATCCGTCGAGGCACGCGGCACGACCGTGGCCGGCACACAGATCCACTCGGTGCGGTTACCCGGATTCACGCTCTCGACCGAAGTCGTCTTCGGCTTGCCGGACGAGCGGCTGGTAATCCGGCACGACAGCGGGACGAGCCCCAAGCCCTACGTCGCAGGAACGCTGCTCGCTGTGCGGGCAGTGCCCGGGCTAGCCGGCCTGGTGCGTGGCCTCTCCGCCCTGCTCGAAGATGGATGACCCGCCACGTCACTGTTCCTGCCGAGCGCCTCGCCCGGTGGCTTTCCGGCTTCGCTGACCGGCACGGCGAAACGGTAGCCGAGGCCGACGAGGACGAGGTGCGGCTGATAGGCGCGGACGCGGCCCGGGCCGGATTGGCGGTGCCGTTTCCGCCGCTGCCGGAGGGCGCCGCCGATCCACGTGAACGGCTGATCGCGCACGCCTCCCAGGCGCGGACGGTCGGCGTGCTGTTGGTCCGCCGCCGGGCGCACGCCGTGGGCGTGTTCGACGACAGCGAACTCGTCGCGTCCAAGGTGGACACGTCATACGTTCAGGCCACGACGAAGGCCGGCGGGTGGTCGCAGCACCGCTATGCCCGGCGCCGGGCCAACCAGGCGTCGGCCGCGTTCGCGGATGCCGCGGACACGGCGGCCCGCGTACTGCTGCCACACGTCACCCGCCTCGACGCGCTCGTGTGCGGTGGCGACCGCACCGCGGTCGACGCGGTGCTCGCCGACCCCCGGCTGCAGCCGTTGGCTGCGCTGCGTACCGAGCCGTGGCTTACGGTGCCCGACCCGCGGTTGCGCGTCCTTCAGGCGACGCCCGCGCAGTTCCGCGCGATCCGCATCTGGCTCGACCCCTGATCCGTGCGCGTCGATCAGCTGCGCCAGAATTGGGACTTTCCGAGCAGCAAGGAGGCTGTCATGGCGATCCGGCTCAATCCGTACCTGAACTTCCGGGATACCGCACGGCAGGCGATGGAGTTCTACCAGTCGGTGTTCGGTGGAGAGCTGACCACGAGCACATTCGGCGAGTTCGGCGCCAGCGACGACCCGGCCGAGAAAGACAAGATCATGCATGCCCAGCTCGAGGCGGGCGCCGCGATCACCCTGATGGCGGCCGACACACCCAACTCGATGGATTACCAGCGGGGCACGAACTTCTCCGTGTCGCTGAGCGGTGACGACGACGCGGAGCTGCGTGGGTACTGGGACAAGCTGTCGGCCGGTGGCACGGTCACGATGCCCCTCGAGCAGGCGCCCTGGGGCGACACGTTCGGCATGTGCGTCGACAAGTTCGGGACAAGTTGGCTGGTTAACATCGCGGGGCAACAGACAGTAGTCAACTAGCGTTTGCCGGGTGAGTGACTATCCCCGGCGGCCGCGGTACGACGACGAGGACTCGCGAACCCGCGCAATCTGGGGGATGGTCGCGCTCGCGATCATTGCGGTGCTGATCGTGGTCGTGCTGTTGCTTATCGGCGGCGGGAGCAACCACCATGGCGCACAGACACCCACGGACCTCAGCCAGCTGCCGACCGCCGTGCCGACGAGCAGCGCGGCGCCGTCGAGCCCGGCCGCCTCCAGCCCTGCCGCGTCGAGCCCGGCGGCGTCGAGCCCGATCACGTCCGGCCCCGTGTCGAAGATCACGTCGCCGGTGCCGACCAGCACCGCGAACCCGTGCCCGACGCCCGGCGCCTGCCCGGTGCCGGGCGACGCCGGTCAGCTCGTCGCAGCGGTGAACGCCTTCCGCACCAGCCACGGGCAGCACGCGGTGGCAGGCGCGGTGACGCCGCAGGCACAGCAATGCGCGCTCAGCCAAGGCAACGGGCCGTCCTGCGCGCCGAGCTGGGCATGGGAACCGGCGCCGACCCAGGACGGCGCGAAGGTCGTCGAGCTGATCGCCGGGCGCGGCGGCGAATGGCTGCTCGATCCGGCGATGACATCGTTCAGCGTCGGTTGGGCGTACGCGCCGGGAACCGGCTACGAGGTCGCAATTCTCAAAGCCCACTCATGACCTGGCCGACCGGCGGGCCGCCCCGGCGCTGGCTCGCCACATCAGCGCATGCCCGGCACGCAGGTCCGCCGCGGTAGGTGTCGAGTCAGGGTCCAGCAGCCACTGCAGCGCCAGCCCATCGCACACCGCGATCATCCACGTCGCGATGGCCGCCGCGCGGGGATCGTCCGCGCTGATCGCCCCGTGCAGTGACTGCGCGACGAGCGCGGCGACCCGCGCCCGGACGCCCTGGTAGTGCTCGGCGAACTGCTGGCGCAAGTGCGGCGTACGGTCGGCCTGCGCCATGGCCTCGACGTAGGACAGCAGCAGCGCGCGCCGCTCCGGGAGGTCGGCAAGTAGCGCGCTCCAGGTGTCGCGAGCCCGATCGAGCGGGGCGGCGTCCGGATCGGCCATCGCGATGGTGGCGAGTTGCTCGGTCCACTCGTCGAACACGCTGCCGATCACCTCGTTGAGCAGGCCCTCCTTGGACCCGAAGTGGTAGCCGATGGACGCAAGATTGGTGCCCGACTCAGCGACGAGGTCGCGCGTGGAGATGCGCGCGTACCCCTTCGTCTCGAGGAGGCGGCGCGCGGCGACGAGTAGGTCCTCGCGGTGCCCCACAAGTCCTAGCCTAGCCCGATATGACGGGAGGAGCACTATATATGTAAATACCGTCTGCCCGACTAGCGCCGCGGCGTCATGCCTTGCTGGCCTGCGGCAACCCGCCGGCGACCTCATCGACCTGCCCGGCCAGCGCGACGTCCATGCCCGTCACGCCGCCTGCGCTGTGCGTCGCCAGGACGACGTCCACCCACCGCCAGCGCAGCGCCAGGTCTGGGTGGTGATCGAGTTCCTCACAAATCGGCGCCAGGCGATTCACAAATTCCACCGCCGTTGGGAAGTCGGCGAACTCGATGGAGCGCCGCAACTCCTTCGTGCTGCCGGTCCAGCCCGGGTGCAGGCCCGCCAGTCCCTGCTCGATAACGTCCTGTGTGAGCAGTTCGCGCGACATGAACACCCCTCTCCTAGCTTGGATTCCACACCTACCGTAGCCGCTGCGGATACGCTCGCTCGATGAGTTCGATCGTGTGCGGGGGCGCCTTGTGAGCGACGACCGGCTGGTGTGGATCGACTGCGAGATGACTGGCCTCCAACTCACCCGGGACGCGCTCATTGAGATCGCTGTCGTCGTCACCGATGCCGACCTCACCCCGCTCGACGACGGGCTGGACATCGTCATCCACCAGCACGACGACGTCCTGGACACGATGGTCCCGTTCGTGAAGGAAATGCACGACTCGTCCGGGCTGACCGAGGCGGTGCGTGCGTCCACGATCACGCTTGGCGAGGCGGAGAAGCTCGTACTCGAATATGTGCGGCGGTACGTGCCCGACCCCAACACGGCACCTCTTTGCGGCAACTCGATCGCCACCGACCGCGGCTTCATCGCCCGCGACATGCCCGCCCTGGACGAGCACCTGCACTACCGCATGATTGACGTCTCGTCGATCAAGGAACTGGCCCGGCGCTGGTATCCGCGCGTCTACTACGCCCAGCCGGCAAAAGGGCTGGCGCATCGCGCGCTGGCTGACATACGCGAGAGCGTGCGGGAGCTCGCCTACTACCGGCAGACGCTGTTCGTGCCGCAGCCCGGCCCGTCCACCGACGAGGCCCAGACCGCCGCCAAAGGGGTGCTGGGCGATCCTGCAGGCACGGTAAACTGACGCAGCTTCACGCATGGTGGGCGTAGCTCAGCTGGTAGAGCATCTGGTTGTGGTCCAGAGGGTCGAGGGTTCAAGTCCCTTCGCTCACCCCAACGCGTCCGGGCGGTCGTGCCCGCTCGGACGACAGTGACCGTGTGTCCGCGCTATCTGCGCGCATACGACCACGACCTG
>JBPYES010000068.1:0-7180 GCA_051984825.1 Jatrophihabitantaceae bacterium | reverse complement strand
GTGTCATAGCGCAGCCGGAAAACCTGTTCGCGCTCCTCCTCGCTCTGCGCGACCTTAATGACGACCTGAGCCGCTGCAGCGCCGCTGCTCACAACCCGTGCTCCTGGCTTGCGCGAACGATGCCGGGCTCCCTGGCGCTTATCGGGCTGAGCGGGGCCGCGGCCCATGTGCGATGAACGCATCGTCCCACATGCACACGCAGACCGCAGCCGTGTGTACGGGGGAACCCCGTCAAACATGTTGACGCTGTCCACACCTCATGTCATGCTGATCCGTGAGTGTTGACAGTGCCAACATCTTCGGGCTCGTCGTCTCGCCGGAGGTGCTCGGCGAACGATCGAGAGGGACGCCAACGTGAACCCAAGAGTCGATCAGAGTCCGAACGCGACGGTGAAGGATCCGTGGCTTCGCGCCTCCCGGCGTCGCTACTTCACGCAGCCCGCCGCAGGCCCCGGATGGCGCGCCTACACGGCCAAGGGAGCCATGCGAAGGGCACGCCGCGGCAGTCCCGGCGTGTTCATCAGGCTCAGGCAGAGATGGGAGCTCGCAATCACTCGAGAAGAACAGCTTCGACGGCAGGGCCGTCTTACATCGTTCGGACCGACGAACCCGCAGACCGCAAGGAGCTGACAACCCTCCCAGCCAGGCAAGGTGCCGGCCCCCGCTGGCCGTTTCGGCAAGTCCGTTAACCCAACCATCCGGGCAGATCTCCGATCTGCGCGTTCCCAGCCATCATCGCCAGCGTCTCGACCGCGGTGTCAAACGCATCCGCGCCGGCAGCCTGCCGCCATTGCCGGGCTCGCATCTCGAAGAAGACGGCGCTTCGGGTCAAGAGATCCTCCGCCCGAGCTGTACGAACGAGCCGCACCGCTCGGGCGTCCGACGGATGAGAGCGTCGGGCGAGGTAGCCCAGCTCCTCCAGCCGCGCTGCGGTCTTAGCGGCCGCCTGGCGCGATACCCCCAGCGTTCGCGCCAAGTCGGCGATGGTGCCGCCGTTTGGACCCACTGCTTGGAGAACGAACCCATGCAAGGGACGCGCGTCAGCGTGCCCCTGCTCGGCGAGACTTTCGTGCAGCTCGGTGATGACCGAACGGAAGGCGCCACCAAGCAGGAACACGATCTCGAATCCGGCGACCATGAGCCCTCACCCACCACTTGACAACCTGGTTGACAATCAACGACAGTCGTACCAACAATGTCAACATGGTTGCCTATCAGCAAGCGCCGCTATGAACGCCACGCTGGTCCGCGCCGAAGATGTGCGCGTCTCTGTCACGCCGAACGCCACCATGACGACATTGAGCTCCCCGTCTCTCAGCGGGAGCGCCCACAGCCTGTGGCGTACCACCATGGAGCCTGGGCAGCGCGGTCCGCTCCACAGCCTCGACGTCGAGCAGGTCTGGACAGTCCTTGCCGGCACGCCACGGATCGTTGTCGAAGGACAGGAGTACTCACTGTCCGCCGGCGACACGCTGCGCATCTCCGCCGGCGCCATGCGCCAGGTCTTTGCCGACGACGCTGCAACGTTTGTGGTTTGCGGCGACGGCGCAGCCCGCGCGACCCCGGCGAACGGGGAATCCGTCGCCCCGCCGTGGATCGTCTGAGGCCGATGTCATGGCCCGCCACCTGGACCGGATCAGATGACGAACGGCACGAGCATCTTGGTGGAGCGCTTGTATGCCGGATAGGCATCCGGGAACTGCGCGGTCATGTAGCGCTCCTCGACAGTTGCGCTGTAGATGAAGTAGATCGCGGCGAGTGCCACGGCGATCAGCCACATCCAGCTCAGCGCCACCGCGGTGCCGATGCCGGCGAGCAGGATGCCCGAGTAGATCGGGTGGCGGACGAAGTGGTAGGGCCCGCTCGTCACCAGTTCCGGCTCGTCCTTCTGCGTCATAGGCGTGCCCCAGTTGCGTCCGATGTGCACGCGGGCCCAGACGGCGAACCCCAACCCGAGCGCGAGGAGCACGAGTCCGAGGCCAGCTCGCCAGGGATCGGTGTTCCGGTCGTGGGCCCGAAACGCTCCTAGGCGGATCAAGAGGATCACGGCAACAACGATCCCGGCCCTGATGCCCAGCTCGCGAGACCAGGGGACGTGTCCCTTCTTCATCGAAAAGGCCGCCACGAGCCAGTACAGCCAGAACGCCGCCCACGCGACAGCGAACACGAGCTCCACCGCTCTCATCGCGACTCAGCGTGGCACAAGCCAGGAGCCTCGCGATGAGGAGCGGAGCGGGCGTCATCGAACGGCACTCGGCTCGAGACCGCACCGAAACGTCGCACCACAAGTCGATCATCAACTAGCTCGACCGACTCCGCCAGGATGAGTGCGTCAAGGATGTTCGCGACAATGCCGCGAGGTTGCCGGTTCAGGCGTCAGGTGAGGTAATCAGCGATCAGGGCATTGGATGTGGGGGCGCGACGAAAGGAGAACAGAGGAATGAGCGAGATGACGGACCCTCGGCCGCGTGTCGTGGTCGGCGTAGACGGGTCCGATCCTTCCAAGCTGGCTCTCCGTTGGGCCGCGCGGATCGCTGCCGCTGAAGATGCCCACATCGACGCGGTGATGGCTTGGCAGATGCCGACGTTGGCTTACGCCTCCATCGGACCCATCGTCGGCATGCAGAACGCAATGGAGGAGGCGCTAAAGCATGCCGTCGACGATGTCTTCGGCGAGCAGCGCCCTAATGGCATGCAGCTGCGGGCTATTCAAGGCGGTGGCGCTCCCGTGCTCCTTGACGCGAGCAGGGATGCGTTCATGGTTGTGGTCGGCAGCCGCGGGCGTGGCGGGTTCGCCGGTCTGTTGCTCGGATCGGTCAGCGCCACAGTCGCCGAGCATGCCGAGTGCACCGTGCTCATCGTGCGCTAGCGCAAGCTCGACCGCGCACGTCCGGCCGGCCAACTCTGCCGGCTGCGCGGGTCGCGCCATCGCGGTCTCGTGCCTGTTGTTCTCAGCTCGGGCAGAGAGATCTACTGTCATCGCCCATGGCCGTCCGGCATCGGGTGAAACCAGGCGCTACGGTGAGTGTCACGAGAGTCAGCGAACGCAGAAACGATCGGAGCGGCGATGACGACGAAGTCCGATTTCTCGGCCGAGGAGTGGCAGCTCATTCTGGAGGCCCCTCCGAGCGCTGGCATGATCGTGGTCACGGCCCAACGCGGTGGGACGTTCCGCGAAACCATCGCTATGGCCAAGGCGTACGCGGAGGCGCGCCAGCAGCACGGTGAGAGCGAGCTGCTGGATGAGATCGTGTCGGCCAAACCTGAACGCGATCACACTCGCTATCACTCTGCGGACGAGCTCAAACAGCACGGACTGCAGCACGTGCGCGACTCGGTCGCGGTGCTTGAGCGCAAGGCGACGCCCGTCGAGGTGGAGGAGTACCGCCAGTTCATCGTCAACTTGACGCACAAGGTAGCAGCTGCCCACCGCGAGCACGGCCAGGACGTGAGTGAGAGCGAGCAGGCGGCGATCGACGACATTGTGGCCGCCATGAACCCGACCGCCGGATAGGAAGCCTCGAGAGGCTCTGTCCCGGTCAGGCCTGCTTTCCTCTGTCGGCAGCCTCAGAGTCCGGTGGCGTGCGGGTGAATTGAGGCTGGACGTCAGCTGACGTCTGGGGCAAGAGGAGGGGAAAGGCTGTGAGCGCGGGCGATCCCGGAGTTTAAATCGTCGGCGTGGGGGATTCGAGCACGTTCATCCTGGTGATGGTCGTCATCGTCGGGCTGTGCTTCGATTTCACGAACGGTTTTCATGACGCGGCCAATGCGATGGCGACCTCGATCGCGACGGGCGCGCTCAAGCCGAAGATCGCTGTCGGCATTTCGGCGCTGGCTAACCTACTCGGGGCGTTTCTTTCCCTTTCGGTCGCGGCCACGATCGCCAAGGGCATAGTCGACCAGGGCCATGTGACGATTGCCGTCGTCTTCGCAGGTCTCGCCGGTGGCGTCTTCTGGAATGTGACGACCTGGTATTTCGGGATCCCCTCGAGTTCCTCGCACGCGCTTATCGGCGGCGTCATCGGCGCCACGCTGGTGCACGCCGGCGGGAGCGCGGTGCTCTGGCAGGGCGTGGCCTCGAAGGTGTTCATCCCTGCGATCATCGCCCCGGTGATCGCCGGGGTGGTCGCGGCGGCTGCGACGTGGCTGGCGTATCGGGCAACCTCGAGGACGCCCGGCAGCGTGCGCAGCACTGGCTTCCGTTGGGGGCAGATCGGAACGGCCACGTTGGTGTCCTTGGCGCACGGCACGAACGACGCGCAGAAGACGATGGGCGTGTTGACGTTGGCGCTGGTGGCCAATGGCACCATCGCAGCAACAGCGAGCACCCCGGACTGGGTGATCATTTGCTGTGCGCTGGCGATCTCGCTCGGCACCTACACGGGCGGCTGGCGGATCATCAGGACGCTGGGCAAGGGCCTGATTGAGATCGAGTCTCCGCAGGGTTTCGCCGCGGAGGCAACGTCGGCGGCGGTCATTCTGTCCTCGACGCACTACGGCATTCCGCTGTCGACCACCCAGGTGTGTTCCGGCTCGGTCGTCGGTGCCGGGTTGGGTCGTGGGCAGCCGGTCCGCTGGGTGGTTTTCGGGCGCATGGTGATCACCTGGGTGCTGACACTGCCGGCCGCTGGGGCAGTCGGCGGGCTGACCTTCGCGGTCGTGAACGGTATCGGCGGCAATCTCGGCGTGATAGTGATGGCGATCGCGCTGGCGGCGTTCTGCGCGGGCATCTACGCGCTGTCGCGCCGCGCTACGGTCAACGCCGCCAATGTCAACGACGCCTGGGATGAACGCGGTGGGGCGGAGCCGCAGCCGGTTGCGGCCGGAGCGAGCCGGTGATGGCCGTGCTTGCAGATTCGTCGTATGTCGACTGGGCGTCGATGGGCAAGATCCTGCTGATCAGCGTCGTGGCCGGCGCAGGCCTGGTCACGGTCTATTCCGTTGGCCTGCGCGCGTTGTCCGCGTCGGGCTACCTACGCCGCGGCGACGAGCCCGACCAGCCCCGGCGCATTGTGGTGCTTCTCGCCGCCGTGATCTGCCTAGCCCTGGTGGTCGCCGGTGCGATCTACGGTATCCACGTCATGTTCACCAAGGGCTAAGCGGTTCTGGCTGGATAGAAGTGGGCACACCATCACGCGGCGGTACACGTGTGGGTGAGAGGACACGCCATGTCGAGGTGGCATAACAAGTTCGGCGAGGGTGGGCAGCGATTGACGATCCTTAGCGTGCTACCTCACGCGACGTCGTCGCAACCCGGTCAGCCCGCCGAGGTCGAGCTGTCCCTTCGCGAGGCAATCGATGAAGTGTTTCGGATAGCCGGCGAAGACGGCTACGCGCACATCGTGCTGGGATTGAACGTCCGCCGGGAGGACGACGTGGAATTCACAGCCGAGGAGAACCTGTCGTTGCGCGAGCTGGCGGATCGGCTCTATGGCTCGTTCGGCGCCGACGGCCGATCCGACACTGTATTGAGAGTGCTCGGACCTGGTGATGATCCGCTGAGCACGTTCGGGCCGTTCGATCCGCCCAGCACCGACGACGACTCCAGCCGGGGCCCACTGGCGGCACTACGCCGCTTTCGCGAAGCAGTACATCGGCTCTTCGGAGGCTCAGCCGAGGCGGGCATCCCACCAACCGTGCTCAGCCTCCTCGTCAACCCGACCGACCCCACGGGTTCGAAGACGCCACCCGCGGACGCCGATTAGCGAGTCCGCTATCTGGTTGATCCTTTGTCGAACTTTGGTATCCGGATGCTTGGAGTCTCGATCCGTTCGACGGTCTTGGCCCGCAGCAGCGTGATATCGGCCAATATCGTACGGGTAATCGATTCGGTCACAAGGGACGCCCTAGACGGCGTTAGTTCGCGTCAGCACACTCGGTTAGTACGACCGGCTGGGTTGCCATTGCTAGATCCTGCGGGTTCTGACAGCGGCGGGGGGACAGGTCATGGGGCGAGCGATCAGCGCGGAGGCGGTACGTAATCTGACTTTCAAGAAGCCGGCGATCGGCAAGCGTGGCTATGACGAGGAGGAGGTGAACGCGTTTCTTGATTCGATCGAGGATCAGTTGACGGCTCGAGAGCGCTCCACGGGTGCCGCTGCCGAGACATCAACGAAGACCTTTCGTGAGGCATCGGACGCGACGAACAACCCCAGCGACGCAGCGGCTGCGGCCGACGCGGCATGGCATGAGGCCAAGTTCGGCAGCGCTCGTTCATCGGTGACGAACCCGGACACGCACGCATCGCGAGGTCTGGGTCGATTCCTAAGACCCGGCGCGCGCGGGCGGCGACACGAGTGACTGGATACTTCCGCTTGTGCGTATAACGTCGTTGGGATTCGCCACTGACCTGATGCTGCGCCGGATGGCGGGGTCGTTCGTGCGCGACGCGGGCGATCATCTGATCATCAAGACGCCGCGCAACCCGACGTTCCACTGGGGCAACTTCGTGCTCGTCGGTGACGACTTCGCCAAATGCGAGCGCTGGTTCGCTGTGTTCGCGCGTGAGTTTCCCGAAGCCGCGCATATCGCGATCGGCTTGGACGGGGTCGCCCCGTCGGACGAGCGCCTGGCAGGGTACATCGCCGCAGGTCTGCAACTTCAGCTCCCGCGCGTCCTGGTCAGCCACACGGTGCCCGCTGCGGACGCACCTGCCGACGCGATATGCCGTCCGCTGCAGGACGACGACGACTGGGATCAGGCCCTCGATCTGCGCTACGACACCGACGAGAACACCAGCGCGGAGCACCGCCTATTCCTGCGCCGGCGCGTGCAGGAGGCACGGGAACTCACCCGCGCCGTCGGCGCGGCGTGGTTCGGCGCATTCGTCGGCGGCCGCATGTGCGCAGGCGCGGGCATTGCCAGCGACGGCCACGGCCTGGCGCGCTACCAGAACGTCGAGACCCACCCGGAGTTCCGCCGTCGCGGTCTCGCGCGGGCATTGGTTGCCGCCGCAGGTCGGCACGCGTTCGCCGAATTGCGCGCGCGCACGCTGGTGATCGTGGCCGACCCCGACTACCACGCGATCGATCTTTATCGCTCGCTCGGGTTCGTCGATGCCGGCACCGACGTCGAACTGTCGAAAGCCGGATACTGACGCGCGCGCCGCGCCCGGTACTGCTAGTTGGAGCCCGATGGCGGGTGCTTGAGCCGATAGACGATGGCACCGACGGCCACGATC
>JBPYES010000067.1:0-2120 GCA_051984825.1 Jatrophihabitantaceae bacterium | reverse complement strand
CGGCGGTGGTCGAGATCTCGACCGTGCCGCCCGCGACGTTGTAGCGCTCGGCGTTGTCGAGCAGGTTCGCGATGAGCCGTTCGAGCAGCACGCCGTCGCCGGTCACCGGGGCTTCGTCGAGCGTGGTGATCGTCGTGATCCCGTTGAGCACCCGCCCGTCGAGTGCGTCTTCGGCGACAACGGCGAGGTCGAGTGGGTCGGTGAGGACGCGCGCCTGATCGTTGCGGGCGAGGATCAGCAGCACGCCGATCAACCGTTCGGCCTGGTCGACGGCTTGGCGGACTTCTGCGACCATCGACAGCAACTCGGCCGGCGTCGGCTCGGGCTTGGCGAGGACGACGTCCATCGCGGTGCGCATCACGGTCAGCGGCGTCCGAAGCTCATGGCTCGCGTTGGCGATGAATTGCCGTTGGGTGGAAAACGCGCGATCGAGCCGTTCGAGCATCGTGTCGAAGGTGTCGGCGAGCTCGCGCAGCTCATCGCGTGGGCCCTGCAAAGCGATCCGCTGCGACAGGTCCTGCTCGCTCGCCGCTCGCGCAGCCGCGGTGAGCCGGTGCACGGGCCTCAGGATGCGACCCGCCGTGATCCAGCCTGCGACCGCGGCGAGCAGGATGACGGCGGCCAGGCCGAGCAGCGAGTAGAGCAGCAGGTGGCTGAGCGTCGTGCTCCGCTGCGCGGCGGCGCCGGCGTGGACGCCGTTGGCATACAGCGCGGCGCACTTGATCATCGCCGCGGTGGTCGACCCACCCATTGCCTGCGCCGCCCTGACGCACTGCGCAACCGCGTGCTGGCTCACCGGTGGGACCGCCGTGGTCGCCGTGGGGTGCAAGCTGTGAGCGACCAGCAGATAGGTAATCGATACGAGCGCGGCCCCGCCCAGCGCGAACAGCGACGTATACAGCAGCGTCAGCCGAGACCGGGCGCTCAGATACCTGGTCACAACCGGTAACCGACGCCGACGACCGTCTCGATCAGCGGCGGGTCGCCGAGTTTGCGCCGTAGCCGTCCGACCGTCACGGCGACGATGTTGCTGAACGGGTCGGTGTGCGCATCCCACACGTGCTCGAGCAGCTCTTCGGCGCTGACCGCAGCGCCGTCCGCGCCGGCCAGGCACTCGAGCACCCCGAACTCCTTGCGCGTCAGGGTCAGCGGGACCCCCGCGCGACTGGCCCGATGGCGGGCACGGTCGACCACGAGGTCGCCCCGTTGCACGATCGCGGCGAGGCCAGGTCCGCGCCGCCCCAGGGCACGGACGCGGGCGATCAGCTCGCCGAACGCGAACGGCTTTCCGAGATAGTCATCGGCGCCCAGCTCCAGCCCGTCAATACGGTCCCCAACGTCCGTGGCCGCGGTGAGCATCAGGATCCGGGTGGACGAGCCGTCGCGCACGAGCTGGCCGCAGACCCGGTCGCCGTGCACGGCCGGCAGGTCGCGGTCGAGCACGACCACGTCGTAATCGGTACTCGTGGTGCTCTGCAGCGCTGCCGCGCCGTCGTGGACGACGTCGACGGCGAACCCGGCGTCGCGTAGCCCCTCGCCGATGCGGTTGGCGAGCACCACGTGATCCTCCACGACCAAGACCCGCACCCGCACATTCTCCACCCGCGCAGATGACATCCGCCTAACAACGTTCGGCTCGTGTCATCGGCTCGGCGGTAGACCGCAGGGCATGATCAACGACAGCACTCACCTGGTAGGAACGCTGCGGCGGGCACGGCCGTCCGCAGCACGAACCGCGGCGGCCATCGCCGCCGCCACCGTGATCGCCGCGTGCGGCTCCGGCTCGTCTCGCCCGCCCGGTTCGTCCAGCTCCGCCGGCCATTCGACGGCCGCCCAGATCCAGGACCAGCTCACTCATGAATTGGACAGGTTCGCGTCCTGCATGCGCTCCCACGGCGTGTCGAACTTCCCCGACCCGGCCTCACCCACCGCGGACAAGGAGTTCCTGCTCAACCAGGTCCCCGGCATCGATCCCCACTCGCCCGCGTTCGAGTCGGCGCAGCCGGCCTGCAAGCATCTGCTGCCGGGTGGAGGCACCGTCTCGCGAAGCGCGACGGCGCAAGTGATGGCGCAGCTGCGCCAGACGTCGAGGTGCCTGCGGGCGCACGGCCTCACCGGGT
>JBPYES010000066.1:0-9010 GCA_051984825.1 Jatrophihabitantaceae bacterium | reverse complement strand
GTGGCGGCCCGGACGCCTTACCGCAACTCCGTCGGCGGAACGTCGCAGTCGCGCGTCACCTACGTCTTCTCCGCCACGGCGCCGATCCCGTCGGGCAAGACCGTGTCGACGCTCACCCTGCCCACGTCAGTGAGCGCCGGCGCCTTCCACGTCTTCGCGATAGGGCTCGGCTGACACCTGGAACCTCGCGCCGCGGCAGCCTGCCAGGGCGCGAGGTTCCCAGGTGGTCGCGTAGCCCTCTAACGCAACTCGGCGAGACCTGCCTGCGCGAGCCCCTGCGCTGCTGGAGGCGTCTGCCGCATGCGAGACGGCCACCAGGCTCTGCGTCCGAGCAGACCGGTCAGCGCCGGGATCAGCAGGAACGCATTGATGAATGTGGAGATCAGCACGCCCGCGGCCACCGCGAAGCCGATTTCGGCCAGCAACGGCGAGATCATCAGGAGCGCGAAGCTGGCGGCCAGCACGACGCCGGCTGCGGCGACCGACGGTCCGGCCTGCCGGATTGCGATGTTGGCGGCGTGGCGCGGCGGGGCGCCGTTATGCATCTCTTCGCGCAACCGGCTGATCATCAAGATGTTGTAGTCGGTGCCGATACTGGCGACGAACAGATACACAATCACGGGCAGGTCGAAGCTCAGCCCGTGGTGACCGGCCAGTCCCTGGAACACCACCACTGTCGCACCGAGCGTGGCCGCAAAGCCGAGCACGACTGACGCCATCAGGTATACCGGCGCCGCGAGGGCCCGCAGCATGAGGATCAGGATCAACATGATCGCCAGGCCGGCGAGCGGCAGGATCACGTTCATGTCGTGGCCCATGACGCTGCTGACGTCGTCGTACGCGGCGGTGTCTCCGCCGACGAGCGCGGTCGTCCCCGGTGGCGCCTGGGTGTGCGCAACGGCCTCGACGGAGTGCACCGTGCGGAACGCCGCCGAGCCGAACGGATCATTCGAAAGCAGCAGGTCGATCTCGGTGACGCTACCGTCTTCGGCGGTGCGGCTGCCGGCGATCCGGCCGACGCCCGGCACCTGGCTGAGGGTGTGGGCGAAGCTCGTGAGCTGCGCCGTCGTCGGCGGAACTGCGTCGGCCGAGACAACCACCTTCGTCGGATACAGCGCGCCGGACGGGTAGCCGCGCTGCAGGTCGGCATAGCCGAGCGCCGATTCGCTGCCGCTGCGATAGAGCTGCTGGTCGTATGACGCGTGGTATGCCAGTACGCCGAGGGACAGAGCACCCAGCACGATCACGCTGAACACCGCGACCGCGACCGGCCGGTTGCCGACGACCGTGCCGAAGCGGGCAGCGACGGGCGTGCGCGGCGGGCGGGTCCAGGCAGGCTTGCGCGCGCGTTTGGCGCCGCGGAAGGCCAGCACCGCGGGCAGCAACGTCAGCGCGGTGAGCAGCATGAGCAGCACGGCAATTGCAAGCGACGGGCCCAGGATGCGGAAGGTGCGCAGGCCGCTGATCAACATTGCCGAGAAGCTGACAGCGACGGCCAGTGCGCTGGCTACCACAGCCGAGCCGACCCGGCCGATCGCCGTCGCCATCGCCGGGCGGTGGTCGTCGCCGGCGCGGAGCCGCTCGCGGTAGCGATAGAGCAGGAACACGGCGTAGTCCGTGCCGACGCCGTACAACACCACCGGCAGGATCCCCGTGACCGTGCTGTCGAGGCGGAAGTGGAACGCGTGGGCGGCAATGTTGAGTACGGCCGCGACGCCGAAGCTGACCCCGAAGATCGCCAGGACGATCGTGATCGCGACGCCTGGGCTGCGGAACAGCAGGAGCAGGAGCAGGAAGATCGCGGCGATCATGCCGTAGGTAGCCAGCGCCTGGGTGTCGGCGTTGTCGCGTTCAGATGCGGCCTCGCCGGTGAGCCGGACCCGTAGTCCTGCCGATTCGAGCGCACTGCGGGCGTCCTTACGGACGTTGTCGACCGCGGCGCTGGTCGGCGCCGCGTCGGCCTCGCCGCGGAACGCTACGTCGGCGAGCGCGACCATACGGTTAGGTGACACCTCTACGTTCGGGCTGATCCGAACCAGGGCAGGCTGCTGCGCGCCGCCGATCGAAAGACCTTTCGCCGTGTGGGTCTCGGTTCGGCGCTGCTCTTCCCGGGCGGTGAGCCCGGCCACGGCCTTGTCGGCGGCCGCGACATCCGCACTGGTCAACGCCTGTCCGTCGCTGCGGCTGATGACGAGCGTCGAAGTCGCATCGGTGCTGGGTGCGCCGAATGCCGCGTCGAGAGCGTGCTGCGCCTTGGCCGACTCCTTCGAGGGCGGCAGCTGGCTGGACTCCGAGCGCGAGGGGCTCGGTTGCCCCAGCGCCGAGCTGATGCCCATAAGAGCGATGACGACCGCGACCCAGATGAGGAACACCTTTCCGGGATGTGCGACCACGAGCCGGCCCAGCCGCGCAAACGGGCCGCGAGCCGTTGCCGAATCTGGCCGCAGCGACGGGTCGCGCAGCAATGTAGCCATAGGAAACCTCCGGAGAACGAGTAGTCGCTGAGCAGCCTCGTTCGTCGCGAAGACGCGAACCATGGAGCCAACGCGGCACCGCCACACAAGCGGCCCTACGCCGAGGTAGGGCTAACCCCACAGCAAGGCTGCTGACCACTCCGTTGTGGGGTTGGCCTCATTGCGGGCACCTAACGGACTGCGGCACGCTGCCGTCGATGAGCAGGCGCATCCTCGTAGTTGACGACAGCCCGGCGTTCCGTCGCAGTGCCGTCGAATTGCTGCACGCCCAGGGTTTGTCCTTGTTCGCCGCAGTCGAGGACGGCGAGGCCGCCTGCCAGGCACTGACCGAGCAACGACCGGACGGTGTGCTCCTCGACATCAACCTGCCCGGACAGGACGGCGTAGATGTCGCAGCGACGCTGACCAATCGCTACCCCGAGCTGCGGGTGGTCCTGACCTCGTCCGATGTGGACGACGTGCCGGCCGATGTGCTGGCCGGCAGCGGCGCAGTGGCGTTCGTGCCCAAGACGGAGCTTGTCGCAGCCGACCTTGCCCGACTGTTCTCCTGACTCAGCCTTCGAGGAACTTGAGGACCGCCACGACCCGACGGTTTTGGCCCGGGGCATCGCGCAGACCGAGCTTGTCGAAGATGCTGGTGATGTGCCGTTCGACCGCCGCGACGGTAACGACAAGTTCCTCGGCGACACTCGTGTTGGACCGGCCCTCGGCGATCAGCGACAAGACCTCGCGTTCCTTAGGCGTCAGCGCGTCAAGTGGCCCGTTCTTGCGCTTGCGATCAACCAGACGGGCGACCACGTCGGGGTCGAGCGCCGAGCCGCCGGCGGCCACTCGGCGCACCGCGTCGGTGAACATGCCGACGTCGCCGACCTTCTCCTTGAGTAGATAGCCGACGCCCTCGGCGCCGTTCACGACGAGGTCGAACGCGTAACGGTCCTCGAGGAACTGCGACAGCACCAGCACCCCGACGGACGGGTCGGTCGCGCGGATCGCAAGCGCCGCGCGTAATCCGTCGTCCGTATGGTCGGGAGGCATTTGAATGTCGGTGACCACGACGTCGGGCCGGTAGGCGCGCGCCTTCGACGTCAGCTCTGTTGCGTCTCCGGCCGCCGAGACGACGTCCATGCCGGATCGGGTCAGGACGTGCACAATGCCCTCGCGCAGAATCGGCTCGTCCTCGCCGACGATCACCCGGATCGACCCGGAGTCGGTCATAGCGGGAAAGCTATGCCAGCCCGCGTCGCGTGACCAGCCTTCCGCACACGACCGGCGTGATGGACCATCATCCCGTGCCGGCCAGCACTAAGGTCGACGACCAGCAGTTCCTGCTGGCCGAACAAGCCGCGCTGCGCCGGGTGGCCACCCTGGTCGCAGGCGGCGCCGAGCAGAACGTCGTATTCAACGCTGTCTGCCGGGAATTGGGGCAGCTCATCGGCGCCAGCA
This sequence comes from Jatrophihabitantaceae bacterium, assembly GCA_051984825.1. GTDB lineage: Bacteria > Actinomycetota > Actinomycetes > Mycobacteriales > Jatrophihabitantaceae > DASXRA01. The sequence goes on along the minus strand of JBPYES010000066.1, from coordinate 5,093 downwards.
TCACGCATCTGGCGCACTTCCGCCCTGACGGCACGAACGTGACGAGTGCGTCCTGGAGCATCCGCGGCAACCACCTACCCGCAGGCACTGTGCTCCCCCTCGACGGCGCGAACATCAACCTCATCGTGCGCGACACGCGTGCTCCGGGCAGAGTCGACAGCTACGAGGGAGCGGCAGGCCCGCTCGCCGCTGCGCTGCGCGAGCTCGGCATCCGCTCCGAGGTCGGTGCTCCGGTGATCGTGGACGACGCGGTGTGGGGCGCGCTGATCGCCGCACCCGACAGCGCCCAACCGGTGCTTCCCCCGGGAACGGAGCTCCGGGTGGCCAGCTTCGCTGAGCTGATCGCCACGGCCGTCGCGAATGCGACCGCCCGGGCTGAGCTTGTCGCGTCGCGCGCCCGCATCGTGACGGCCGCGGTGGACGCTCGCAGGCGGCTCGCCCGCGACCTGCACGACGGCGCGCAGCAGCGACTGGTCAGCACCGTGATCAGCCTGCAACTCGCGGATCGCAGCTTCGACGACGCCCCGGAGAGCACCCGGCGGCTGGTGCGCGACGCCCTCACGCATGCCAGAGACGGGCTTGCCGAGCTGCGTGACCTGGCTGCCGGCGTGCATCCCAGCCTGCTGACGAACCGGGGGCTGCCGGCGGCGGTCGACGCGCTCGCGCGCCGCAACGTCACCCCCGTCGTGCTCGACATCGCCGCCGAGCGATATCCCCCACACGTCGAGACCACCGCGTATTTCGTCATCGCCGAGGCGTTGACGAACGCCACCAAGCACGCGCAGGCCACGGTGATCAGAGTGTCGGCTCGGCACGTTGACGACGCGCTCGTCCTAGACGTCCGCGACGACGGCATCGGCGGCGCCGACCCGCACGGCAATGGCCTGCAGGGCCTGCGCGACCGCGTCGAAGCGCTGAACGGAAGCATCGTTCTGACCAGCGCGCCGGCAGAGGGGACGCACGTCCACGCGCAGCTCCCCGTCGCCGCTCCAGCTGAGCGCTGAGCTCGTCGCTTCGGCCCGGGGTGCGTGCGGGGTCAGTGCTCGAATACGACCGGGTCGCCGACCCGGATCTCGCCCGGCGCCCGTACTGCGGCGTATGTTCCCAGACAGCCGCCATGCTGGCGCGCGGTCGTGCGCAGCACGCCGGGGTCGCGAGGCAGCTCCTCCTGGGCCAGCGTTGCCGTTACGCACCACAGGATCGGCTCGAAGTGGTCGAGCACGACGTGCGCGCCGATCCGCAGTGACCCGCCGATCCATTCCTCCTCGACGAACCGCTCCGAACCGGGGCCGGTGTCGATCAACACGTTCGACCGGAACCGCCGCCGGTCGGTCGCCGCGGCACCGCCCGAAAGCCGCCCCAAACGTTCCAGCGAGCCGCTCGCGAGCACCGAGACGGCACCGATCTCGAAGAAGCTGCCCGGGCGCAGCGCGAAGTGGTCCGGCATGGTCTCGGGCGTCCAGTCCGGCTTCATCTGCGACACCGGCACGTCGCCGAAGACCGTGCGAGGGTCGATGTCCGCCTTGTTGTCCAGCCCGGGCCGACTCTCGAGGTGCACCTGCCGGCCGATGATGCGCGAGATGTGCGCCGACGCGGCCGGGTCGTCGGCCGACATCGCGAAACCGTCCGGGCCCTCGACGCGTACGCGGCCATCGCCATCGTCCAGCGTCGCCCGGAACTCCAGCAGGCGCGGGAACCGCTTGCACGTCGCGATCCGGCCGTTCGTCGTGTCGCGGAGGGCGAGAACGCGATCGCCGGCGCTCCCCCGCCGGGTCAGCTCCAGCCGCGACCGCGATGTCCCGCGCATCGACTTCACCGGATAACGCCACAGCTCCGCCACGGAGCCCACGACTTGGCCCGCTGCTGTCATGGCACCGAAGGCTAGGCGCGGGTCACGGCGTCATCGATAGGGACAACCCCACAGTCAGGGCTGCCGGAGCTCGGTCACCACCACAAGGTTGCGTGTGGCCCGGAACGGCCGAGGAAGCAATACCGGACCGAATCGGGTAGCGAGAGCAGGTGTGCGCGACGTCGCCGGGGCGCGCTGACGGCGATGCAAAGTAGGCCCGTTCCGGCAGCAATCCAGTGTTCCTGGTCCGTCGCGGACGCGCCGAGCACTGCGTCGATGCACAAGCCGACTGCGAGAACGGTGGTGAGCAGCCGGGAGCGTGTCAACAACGCGTAGCCGGCCGCAGCGGTCACGACCAGGCAGGACGTCCCGATATCGGGCATGGCTAGCTGGGCCGTTCGATCGCCCGCGCCGGCAAGGAGGTCAACCACGGCGGTCGACAGCACCTGCCCCGCGAATACACAGAGCAGCAACCGTCCCGGACCGACGCGGGCCTCGAGCGACGCAAACAGCGTGACCGCTACGAAAGCCGTCCACACCCACTGCGGCCAGCTTTGCGCGAGAAGAGCGCTGAACGGCAGTCGATACAGCGCGGTCGTGGTGTGCAGGTCGCGGCCCCGGTAGACGAAGATGCTGCTCGCGGCGTGCTGCACCGGGCTCGGCAACCGGACGCTTGCGGTGGCGGCCAGACTCGCGAGCAGCAGACCGAGACTGGCCGGCGCCGCCCGGAGTAGGCCGACCGTTCGAATTCGGGTGCGCAGCGGACTCACCTGATCGGTCAACCACTCTCGCTGCGCGTGCATCGGCCGGCGAGCGAGCGCGGCAGCCGCCGTTATGCTGCCCCCGTCACTCCCCATGCGCCAACCCCTCTGGGGCGACGACGTCCCGGACTGACGCCGCCTCTACGCCGAGTTTGCCACCGGGACCAACCGTGAATCGCGCAAATAAACGCGCGCTTAAGCGGCCGCTCAGCCGCAGAAGTCCTGCGCGAGCTGGGTGAGGACGGCGGCGATCGTGCTGGTGCCGCTGCGGCTCACCCATTCCACGTCGGCGTGGGCTCCATCGCCTTCCGGTCCGTACAGCACGGTGGGGATGCCCGCCGCGGCCGTGAAGGCCGAGTCAGCCCAGTACGACATCGGGGCGACCGTCGTGCCCGGCCCCGCAGCGGCCAGCAGTGCCCGGACGATTCCCGCGTCGTGCGGTGTCTCCATCGGGGCACGGTAAAGGACGGTGCGCGGGGTGGCGGTGAGACGCGGGTCGGCGGGTCGGCACCGGTCGAGCAGGTCGGCAACATCGGCCTCGACTCGTTCTGGGGTCTCCCCGGGAAGCGTCCGGCGCTCGACCGTGAACACGCAACGGTCCGGAATGGTCGACTCTCCCGTGCCGCCGGCTATCAGCGATGCGTGCAGATTGCCCGGGCCGAGGAACGGGTGTGGCCGGCTTCGAAGCTCTTGATCGAGGGCATCGAAGGCCACCAGGTAGTGGCCCGCAGCGAGGATGGCGTCCGCCCCGAGGTGCGGCCGCGAGCCGTGCGCGGCAATACCCGTGACGGTCACCTCCGTCCACACGAAGCCGCGGTGGGCGGTGCCGACCTGTCGTTCGGTGGGCTCGGTAACGACGGCCGCGTCGATGGCCGCCCTGTCGAGCCGGGCCAGCACGTCCTGGATGCCCAGGCTGGCATGCTCCTCGTCGGCGACGGCGGCCAGGATGACCTCACCGTCGATGCCGGCCAGGGACGCGTCGCGGCACGCCGTGAGGGCGGCGGCGAGGTCGGCCTTCATGTCGTAGGCACCGCGGGCATAGAGGCGATCGCCCTCAACGCGAGGCGTCAGGCCGTCGCGGGCGCCGGCCAAGCTGACGGTGTCGAGGTGGCCGCAGAGCAGCAGCCGGCGACCCCCGGCATCGCGGCCGCCGCGCAGGATGACGCTGGCGCGACCGGATGTGCCTGCGACCTCCTCGACACGTAATCCGGCGCGGCGCCCCCACTCCGCGACGAAGGCCGCGATCTCCCCCTCGCCCGCCCCGGCGGCATCGAGCGCCGGGTTGACCGAGTCGATGCGGACCAGGGCATCGAGCAGGTCGAGGACCGTCATGCCGGTCGGGTCAGGGTTCGAGGTGCGGGTAGCGGTAGTCGCGGACCGGTAGATGGTTGCGTTTCGTCGAGCGAGGGCTAGCGAAGCGGATCACGTTCCAGACCGTGCCGGCCTTGTCGTTGGTGCCGGAGGCACGGGCACCGCCGAAGGGCTGCTGCCCGACGACCGAGCCGGTCGGCTTGTCGTTGACGTAGAAGTTGCCGGCCGTGTAGCGCAGCGCGTCGTCGGCCTGGCGCACGGCGGCTTCGTCCTCCGCGAACACGGCGCCGGTCAGGCCGTACGGGGTCGACTCGTCGACCAGCCGAAGCGTCTGCTCCCAGTCCGCGTCGTCATACACATAGGTCGTGAGTACCGGCGCGAACAGTTCCTGAGTGATGAACGGCGACGCCGGGTCGGTGACTTCGAGGATTGTCGGGTCGACGAACCAGCCGGTGGAGTCGTCGGTGTTTCCGCCGACGACCACGATGCCCTCGGCGCGGGCACGCGACAACGCCTCCGCGTGCTTGGCATGCTGCTTCGCGTTGATGACCGCGCCGACGTACGTCTCGGGCTCGGTGGGGTCGCCCACGACGACCGACTCGGTCATAGCGATCAGGCGCTTTTTCAGGGCGGGCCACACGCTGCGCGGTGCGAACAGGCGGGAAGCGGCCGAGCACTTCTGCCCCTGGTACTCGTACGCACCACGGATGCAGGCGGCGGCGAGCGCGTCGACGTCGGCCGTCGGGTGGGCGACGATGAAGTCCTTTCCACCCGTCTCACCGACGAGCCGCGGGTAGTTGCGGTAGGACGCAACGTTCGCGCCGACGGTGCGCCAGATGTGCTGGAACGTCGCGGTGGAGCCGGTGAAGTGCACGGCTGCGAGGTCACGGTGTTCGAGGGCGACGGCGCCGATCTCCGGCCCGGAGCCGTAGACGACGTTGATGACCCCGTCCGGCAACCCGGCCTCCCGCAGCAGCTGCAGCGACAGATGTGCTACGAGCGACGCACTCTCGGCCGGCTTCCACACCACGGTGTTGCCGAGGATGGCCGGGGCGAAGGCGAGGTTGTTCATGCAGGTGAAGTTGAACGGCGTGACCGCGAAGACGAAGCCCTCGAGCGGGCGGTACTCCGCGGAGTTCCAGTCGCCCGGCCGCGAGCCCGGCTGCACGCCG
>JBPYES010000065.1:0-6941 GCA_051984825.1 Jatrophihabitantaceae bacterium | reverse complement strand
TTGTCGGCGGCGGCGCCCCTCTGGATGTGTGGGTGTATCCGACGAGGGCAGCGGCCCTGCTCGAGGGGGCTTGGCTGGCGCTGGCGAGTGGGTTTGCGGATGACTCGCGCGGCGGGGTGTTTCTGTTCAACGAGGGTCGCTGCCAGGCTTGGCGCCGTGCATTTTGGGAAGGCCGAGCCGCGGCGGGCTGGCGTGATCTTGGACGCGCAGCGGGCCGGCCGTGAGGTCGCGCCCAGATCGCCGATTACGTTGCCACGTCGTTGATTAGGTCCGTGGCCGTCGTTACACGCGCTGTCGACGGCACGGACTGTGCGCCGACATGCTCGCTCATAGCCGAAAGTCGCGCGTCCATGTTGTGCATGTTCATGCAGCCCTCCGCATGGCGATGCGCACCTTGATGCCGCCAGGCCGGGTTGCAGATCGCTAATTCTGTTCGGCCGATACGAAGCCGACCGGCGGGGAGGGTGTAGTTCTGCGCGGGCCTGGCGTGCGGGAACGGGTGTCGTGCCTGCGCGATGTTGCGATCGGTCGCACCGCTGCACCCGGACCGATTGGCAGCAGCAACTGTCCTTGCGGGGGACGCTAAGACGATCTGTATGCGAGGCAAGGCGGGCTCAGCCGATGAAAGGGCACGGGTTCATGGCTGGGCATCCGGGCTGGCGCCGTCGACCTTGACCGTGTGGGCGTGTTGGCGTGGTCCGACGGCGCCTGCAGGTGCGGCAGAGCGGAGCTGCGCCGCGGCCCACGGGAGGTGCTCCCGTGGGCCGCGGTGTGGAACTACTCAGCTCAGCCGACGGCCGCGTCGAAGATGAACCACTGGTTCCAGTTGCCGGTGCTGTGATAGGTGTCGATCGCAGCGCCGTCGCTGATGCTCTGGTTGTAGACGTCCAGGTACAGGCCGTTCCACCGGTTGATCACGTTGTGGCCGGTGTGGGGGTCCAGGGAGTGGCCGGGGGACACGCCGAGGTACCACTGCTGGGAGGTCCAGCCGCCGCACGGGTTCTGCACAACCTGGCCGCCGTCGCCACCGTATGAGGCCGACAGGCATTGGCCGCTGTCGCGGTTGATGATCTCCGCATACCCGCCGTCGGTCGGCAGCACATACCAGTCGAAGCTGTGCGCGAGGCTCCCCGTCGACTGGACGATCGGGTGGTACGGATCCTGCGACCCGCCCGAGTTCAGGTACTCCGGCCACCACGAGTAGATCGTGTAGCTGCCGGTGTTGAAGAATCCGGCGATCGAGTCCAGCACGCTCTGCCCGCCGTCGCCGATCTGCTGCAGCGCGTTGTAGACGGCGGCCTGACTGTCACCGAATGCGGACTGGAGTGCCGACGCGATCTGGTCCGATGTGAGCCCGACCTGGTTCAACGCGCTGGCAACCGCGGTGTCACTGTCACCGAAGGCGGACTGCAGCGCCGACGCGATCTGGTCCGACGAGAATTGGAGCTGGTTGAGCACGCCGGCCACTTCGACGTCGTTGTAGCTGAACACTGCCTGCAGGGCGGAAGCGATCTGTGCGCCGGTGTCACCGAAGTCGGTATGCAGTTTCGAAGCGATCTGCATCACCGACTCGCCGAGCTGGCTCAGCAATGCGGTGATTTGGGCGTCGGTGGCGTTGAGCCCGGCCCGCACGTCGATGATGGCGCCGTCCAGCGAGTATCCGACCTGCTCGAGCTGCGAGGTGATCTGTGCGATCGAGTCGTTGAACACCGACGACAGCGCGCTTGCGATCGGCGCGCCGCCGTAATGCAACTTGTTGAGCGCGGCGGTGACCTGCGTGTCGGTCCATCCGTACGCGTTCTGGAACGCCTGCGCCACCTGGCCCGCGGCTTGCTGCGTCTGGTACCAGAGCGCGCCGGTGTCGCTGGAGTAGGTGAAGTACACCTGCCCGAGTTGCTGGCTGCCGACGACCAGCCCTGCGATGCCCGAGGCTTGGAAGCCGAACCCGGTGCCCTCTCGGTAGATGCTGCCGAGAAGGTCGGCCCCGGCCTGGATGTATTGCGGCTGACCGCCGGCGATGTGTAGGTGCACGGACCCACCGAGCGCGGAGATCGAGGCGCCGAGATCGACGTGCGCGTCGAACTGGATGCCGGTGTCGGTGAAACCGCCGTCGAACGCGAAGTCGACGGTCGGGGCGCTCGGGTCGGCCTCCACGTCGATTGTCAGGTTGGTGTTCTCGAACAGCACCGAACCGATCTTGAAGCCGTTCGCGGTGACGTTCGCCTTCAGGTGCGGGACTGGCTGCAGGGCGATGTCTCCGTCGACGTGGACGTTCACCCCGCCGATCACTGTGCCGAAGGCCAGCGTCGCGCCCTGACCGATCGAGGCACCCGTGGCGTCCGTGCCGCCGAACGGGGCGAACAGCAGCTGGGCATTGTTGACCTGCAGCTGGTTGACGACCGAATCCGGCAGCGGTGAGCCGCCGGTGAAGTCGTTCGCGATGCGCAGCGGCTCGAGCGCGACGGTCTGACCAGCGCCTGGCGAGATGGCGAAGGACAGGATCGGGTTGTTCACGTCCAGGTCGAGGGTGGCCGACACGTCGGGTTGTCCCACCTCGCCGATCGCGTTGGCCCAGTCGGGCGGCAGCACGACGTTGTTGACGGTGAAGCTCAGTGTGGGCAGCGGGATGACGTCCTGGGGCGCGAACGTGCCACCGATCTTGCCCGCCAGTTCGCCGATGGACAGGCCCTGGATGCCGAACGCGTCCGTCCACGAGCCGTTGTAGGCGGCAGCCAGGTCGAACCCGACGTTGACGTCTGTGGCACCGTCGGTGGTCTCGCCGATCGAGCCGCTGAGACTCAGCTCCACCGACGATGGCGTCGATCCGTACAGCGAGGGCAGTTGCAGGAACGCCGATCCGCCGATCGAGGTCGTGACGCCGGCCTCGGACACATCGAGCGACATCGCCAACGAGTTCAGGTACAGCTGCGCGCCGACAGGATTCGATGGAAGCAGCTTGACGCCCGAGGCCCCGTCACCGTACGCGAAGTTCAGCGTTGTCTTGAAGCCGCTGGTCGACAGCGTGGCGCTGGCTTGAATGGTCTGCGGCGCGGTGAGATGCAGGTACGAAAAGGCTGAGCTGACGGTTTGCGACGGGGTGTATTGCAGCAGCACGGTGACGCCGGCCGGCAGGTCGATCGCGTTGTCGACGCCGAGTGACGGCGCCGTGAACGTCTTGATCTCCTTACTCGACACCAGAAGCGTCCCGGCGCCGCTGCCCAGCGACGACAGCCCGATCGAGTTCAGGTCCACGGTGGCGCCCGCGGTGAAGCTGCCGTCGGAGTCGAAGGCGAGCGTGACCGGGATCGTCGACGTGCTGGCGACGGCGGTCACGGCCAGCGTCGCCTTGGCGGACATACTCACGGTGCCGGCCTGCAGGTCGCCGTCGACGGTGACGGTCGGGTTGCTGAGGGTGAAGCCGAGATCGGACGGGCCGAAGGCGCCGGTTGCGGTGCCGGTGAGCGTGAACGTCTTCGCGGACGGGTCGACGCACGCCTCGCCGCGGGCGTTGATGCCGGCGGCGGTGTCGGTCAGTCCGCCCTGGACGTCGACCCACAGCTGCCCATCCTTGACGCCGGCGGGGCAGGCGACGCCGGTCGGCGGGGTCTCGTTGGATACCTTGACGTAGTTAACGGCCAACGTGACGTTGTCGCCCGGATTCCAGGACACGGGCTCGCCGGCGGTCACGTCGAAGGAAATGGTGCCGTCCTTGTCCTGGACGGATCCAGAGAACGCCGGGGTGAGCGTCAGACCGTCGACCGGGCTGAACGACGGCGCGCCGGTGTCCTCGCCGATGCTGATGTCCCAGTTCTTCTCGTCGCCGAATGCGCCGCTGACCTTCACGGTGAACTGCGCACTGCCGGATCCGATGACCGCGGTACCGCTCACTTGGGCGCCGTCGCTGGTCGAGAGCGTGATGGTCGTGCCCGCCCCGATTGTGAGCACGCTCGGTGCGATGACCGTGTCCTGGCCCAGTGTGCCGGTCAGCGATGCGCTCACCGCGCCGTTGCTGTAGGCGAGCGTGCCGGACAGGTCGACCGTGGTGCCGAGCACCGGCAGCGCATTCAGCGTGACCGTCGCGGACAGGTCGCTGCCGCTCAGCGTGGTCGTCGAGGCGTATTTGATGGTGACGGACAGGGCGCCGGAAGCCCCGTCGACGGTCGTGGCACTCGCGGACAGCGTCAGCCTTCCCGTCGACTCGTCGATCGTGAGACTGGCTCCGCCGAAGGAGATCGCGTCGTTTCCGACCGGCAGGGTGAGCGGCAGGGCCGGCGCGCCGACCTGCACGGTGAGCGTGCTGCCGGACAGCGTGCCGGTGACCGGGCCCGAACCGAGGTTGATGTTCAGCCCGGCCAGAAACGCCTTCGCCGCGTCGGAGAGGGTGTAGGTGTCGCTGGGCGCAGTCGTGGTGTCGGCGGCGGCCGCCGTCTTGTTGGTCACCGGGGTCTGCTGCTGCGGCGTGGTCGGCTGCTGCGATGCGGTCGGCGCGGTCGCGGCCTGCTTGGGGGCCGGCGCCAGAGTTGGCGTGCTCGTCGCGATCGTCGGGGTGCCCGAGGATGTCGGCGTCGTGGTTTTCGGCGGCGATGTGACCTTCTGCGGCGTGGTATTCGACGCGGCATGTGCCGAGACCATATTGAGCTGGTGAGCGACGGACGTGCGCAGCGCATCCAACCGGGTCGGCGTAGCCGCATTCGCAGGCACGACGCCGACCGCAGCGAACGACGCCAGCAGCGCCGTGATCGTAGTGAGCAGCACCGCGACGCGGCGCCATGGCGGTCGGTCGTCCCGCCGCCGTCGATGTAGGACGTGGAATAGGTCGGACATGACGGTCGGATGCGGCGCGGAACGGAATCTCATTGAGTCTCTCCTCAATCGGGCGCCGATCCTCTGTCGGCGGGGCCATTGGGGAGAAGGACACCGCGGGTACTGGCGTAGTACCGATAAGTTGTGCTAATAATTCGGCCTTGCTGGAGATGGTGGACGCGGTCCGGCTTCGGGCATTCCGCGAAGTGGCGCGCAAAGGGTCGTTCACCGCGGCTGCGGCGTCACTGCGGATCAGTCAGCCGGCGGTGTCACAACACGTCGCCAAGCTGGAAAGCGACACCGGCGTCGTGCTGCTGGATCGCAGCACCCGGCGGGTGCGACTCACCGGTCCCGGGCAGATATTGCTCAAACACGCCGAGAATGTCCTCGACCACCTTGAACAAGCCCGCATCGACCTCGCCGGCCTACGCGACCTCGATGCTGGCGAGCTGCGCCTGGCCGCATTTCCCAGCGCCGCCGCGACGATCGTGCCGCCACTGATCGGGGCGTTCCGTCGGGCACTGCCCGACGTGGCCGTCCAGCTCTCTGAAGCCGACCCGCCGGTCTCCCTGCCCCGGCTGGCCGCCGGCGACCTGGACGCCGTCATCGCCTACGACTACCCACTGCTCGCCATCGCTCGCCAGCCCGCGCAACACTGGCACGTCATCGCCGAGGATCCGATGGCGGTCGCCCTACCAGCCGACGACCCACTAGGAAGCCGGCCCGAGATCCGCCTCGCCGACCTGGCCGACCGCCCGTGGGCCGCCCCCTACGAGTGTGTGTGCAGGGACGCGTTGACCTTCGCAGCACGACGCGCCCGCTTCACCCCCAACGTCGTCTCACAGACCAATGACTACCTGGCCATGCTCGGCATCGTGGCCGCCGGGGTCGGCGTCGCCGTCCTGCCCCGCCTCATAGCGCCGTACGCGGGACCCGCCGTCGCACTGCGCCCGCTCGCCGACAGCCAACTGCGCCGCACCATCGCGATAGTCACGCGCACCAACGGCTACTCGGCCCGGTTCCTCGACCGCCTCATCGATCTGACCAGCCAGGTACTCCCGACGGTTGCCCACCCCGACCTGCCACTACTGATACACGACTGACGCCGAGCGAGAGGCCGGAACTGTCAGGGCACTCGGACCGGCGGGCTGCTGGCGCGGATACTGCCAACGCCAAAGCGTTTCATCTGCGCGCGGCCCGAACGAAGAGCCCCTGACCAGACCGGCGGCGATCAAGCGACATGGTCAGCGCTCTACGCCGCAATACCGTGTACATATACGCGCGCCCCGCCGCGCGGACGTGCGCGCAGTTGCCGCGAGTCGCGCGCCTATACAAACTCCATCAACGCGGCTGAGGCGAGTCGACGCACACTCTCCCACTCCGGCGCTTCGCGAAGTGCTGGACGCGACCAAAGCGTCCGGTACTCGCCTTGGCTGAGAGCGTCGAGGGCTTGGTTCAGGTGCTCGATTGCCTGGCGTGCTTGCTCGGCAACCCACCCAGCCTCGACCCACTGGCGCAGCATCACGAATCCATCGTCGAATTCAAGCCCCAGTTCGCTCACGTTCCAAGATGCGACTGGACCCAGGGTCTCTAGCCACGCCTCCTGGCCCGCGGCAGGTAATGCCAGCACCGCGATCGAGCGCACGAACGCGGCCAAACGACTGGGGTAGAGATCGCCCATGCAACGAGGTTATTGCTGGACAAATGGTCACGACGGAACCATCCGCACTTGCCGCTGTCTGAGCGCCTTTGCCGGATGAGCGCGCGATGAGCGCGCGGCTTACTCCGCCCGGATGGCGCCGTCAGCTTTCAATGTTTCGTGGGCGGCCAGGAAGCTCTGCCGACCGGTCGGTGTGCCGCAATAGATCGTAACGTGAGTTAGTACTTCCTTGATTTCCTCGACGCTCGCGCGGCTTCGGAGGGTACCCAAGGTGTAGATGCCGACCTCTTGAAAGCGCCCGGACGCCGCCAGGATGCCCAGGCTGAGAAGGCTTTTGGTCTTGCGGTCAAGCGAATGACCGCCCCACGCGCGCGCCCACGCGAGCTCAGTCACGAGGTGCTGAAAGGTCATCATGAAGTCATCTGAGCCCGAAAGGTTGGCGTCGACAAACTCGTCTCCCAGCACTTCTCTACGGATC
>JBPYES010000064.1:0-18831 GCA_051984825.1 Jatrophihabitantaceae bacterium | reverse complement strand
CTGTCATGCTTGGCGTGCGCTTGACGGACGGTGGACTCGAGACTTCGTTGATCTTTCATCAGGGTTTGGATCTGCCGCTGTTCGCGGCTTTTCCCCTGGTCGAGACGGAGACGGGTAGAGCGGCGCTCCGGCGGTACTGGTTGCCATACCTGGAACTCGCCGAGGAAACGCACGCTGATTTTGTAGTTGATACCGCTACGTGGCGGGCGAATAGGGACTGGGCAGCGCAGCTCGGCTACGACCCCGACAGCCTTTATGCAGCGAATGCCATGGCGGCGCGATTCGCGCACGAGCTGGCAACCCAGATCGATCATGCGCTGATCAACGGTGTAGTCGGTCCGCGAGGAGACGGGTATGTCGTCGGCGAGGTGATGAGCTCGGACGAGGCAGCCGAATACCACCGGCCGCAGGTCGCGGCGTTGGCCGACGCGGGCGTCGACCAGGTGTCGGCGATTACGTTCACCTATACCCAGGAGGCTGTCGGCTTCGTTCAGGCCGCCACGTCGTTCGGCGTTCCGGCGGTGGTGTCGTTCACCGTGGAGACGGACGGGCGGCTACCCAGTGGCCAGCCGCTTCGCGAAGCGGTCGAGACAGTCGATCAGTTGACCGATGCCGCCGCATCGGGATTCATGATCAACTGTGCGCATCCGACGCACTTTGAGCAGGCGCTTGTTGACGGCGATTGGCTGCGCCGCCTTACCGGGGTTCGCGCGAACGCTTCGGCAATGAGTCACGCAGAGCTTGACGCCGCCGATGAACTTGATGACGGCGATCCCGTTGACCTGGCGGTGCATTATCGCGACCTGAAGCGGAGACTGCCGGAACTACAGACCTTTGGCGGCTGCTGCGGCACGGATCATCGTCACATCCGCGCGATCAGCGACGCATGCCGCACATCTGGATGAGCAGTGGGCGGATCGGAGAACCCGAACCGCCGGGCATCCGATCAGACGCTAGGCAGCCGGGGCGGCGGTCGCGCGGCGCAAGCTGCGTACGGGGGCGGTAGATAGCAGTCCGCCGATGACTGCATACAGCCCGAACATGGCAAGTGAAGCACCCACAATGCCGGTCGCACCGAATGCAATCGCAATTGCCAGCCCTAGTGCGATCCCGGCCGAAATGCAGGACAGGCCGACCAGTAGGTGCCGACTCCACGACGTACCGCGCCAGACTCGCCAGAGCAAGAACGCGGTCACGAGTCCGAGAGCAGGCTGGTGGCCCCCGCCCAGGCTCGATGCCAAGATCGCCAAGCCCCAACTCGCCACGAGCAGGACCCACGCAACGCGTCGGCTGTCACTTGACCGGTATCTCGGGCCGTGGCTCACCGGCATCGCGCTCATGACAGGAAGCGTAAAGGTTTGGCGATCCGTTCGGCGAGATGCGGAACAGGCCGTTCGGCGGGTTCGCGGACTGGCGACACCCTCGGCTGCCATGCGTACGGTTGGGCCATGCGATGGGAAGCAGCGTTGCGATGACGAGCACGTGGCGTCCGCGGCATGACGACCCGGTGTTCATCCTCGCCATGGACCACCGCGAGTCCTTCGGGCGAAGCCTGTTCGACGTTGTCGACGACAACCCGACCGATGACCAGCTACACGCGATGCAGGCCGCGAAATCGCTCGTGTACCGGGGCCTCGAGCTCGCCGGCCGGAGCATCACCACGGGCAGACCCGGCGTCCTCGTCGACGAACGCTACGGCAGCGCAGTCATCGCCGCGGCGAAGTCCGCCGGCGTCCTTCTTGCCATTCCTGTCGAAGCAAGCGGTCACCCGTGGTTCACCCTCGAATGGGGTGACGCGTGGCTCGATCACGTCCGCGACGTCGCTCCGGACTACGCCAAGGTCCTGGTGCGCGACAACCCGGGCTTCGCGCCGGACGACCGGCGCAGCCAGCTGGACCGCCTCGCGGCCGTCAGCAAGGCGCTCGACGACATCGGGGTCCCGCTGATCTACGAACTGCTCGTCCCGGCGACCGACGAGCAGAAGGCTGACGTGAACGGTGACGTCGACCGCTATGACCGCGACGTGCGACCCGGCCTGGTGATCCAGGTCATCGCCGATAACCAACTGGCCGGCGTCGAGCCGGCGCTGTGGAAGGTCGAAGGTCTCGACACGGTGGAGGCCGCGCACGAAGTCGCGGCACAGGCCCGTGCCGGCGGCCGCGACGCTGACCTGATCGTTCTCGGACGCGACGCGCCCACCGAACGCCTCAACCGATGGCTCGCCATCGCCGCTCAGGTCGACGCATTCGTCGGCTTCGCCATCGGCCGCAGTATCTGGGAGGACGTTATCGCCGAGTGGCACACCGAGGGACTTGCCGAACAGGCCGCGGCTCAGCGCGTAGCCGACAACTATCTCCAGTTCGTTCGGACGTGGCTCGCCGCCGCCGGCACCGAGTGACGCGCCTAGCCCAGGGCACCGGGTTGGGCGGCGACCTGGGCGGCCGGGCAGCGACCATCGGCCCGTTGGCAGGCCTGCGGATCGCACATTCGGCACAGCGCCCCTCCGCTGGGACGTTCGCCGGCGGCATGCTGCGCAAGTCGGGCTGACGCCAGGTTGGTCACCAGTACCTCGCAGTTGGCGGCCAACTGCTGGCGTTCCCGCTGAGTGAGTCCGTTGAGCGTTGCTGCTATCGCTGCGTGGCGCCTGGCGCGGATGCGTCGTGCTACCGCGCGTCCACGGCGCGTGAGCCGGACTGCGAGGGTGCGCGCGTCGGCGCCCGGTCTGCGTTCGACCAGACCGGCATCGGCGAGCCGGTTGACCAGTCGAACCGAACCGGAGTGGCTCAGCCCCACGAGCTGACTCAGTCGTTGCACGGACTCCGATCCCGCGAAATCAAGCAGCGCGACGAGCGCCGCCGTGGCGGTGTGGTCAAGCTCGGCGTTCGCGGCCACGTCGCCCACCGCGGCGTCGGTCAGTCCGACCGCAACCGCGCCCAGCAGATTGACCAGGCGGCTGTCCTCGTGCGGCTGTCCCATGCGCTCACCGTAGAGGTTGACTAGTAGCGGCCACCGTGCTTCGCTCACAATATATGACTCGCTCATATATTGGAGAGAGGCAGCATGGCGAACGTCGTCGCGAAGGCGGAGATCGACATCGACGCGTCCAGAAATGAGGTGTGGCACGCGCTGACGGACCCCGACACCATTACGAAGTACTTCTTCGGCGCCACTGTGACCACCGATTGGCGGCCGGGCAGCCCGATCGTCTGGAGTGGCGAGTACGAAGGGAAACCGTTCGAAGACAAGGGAGAAATCGGCGACGTCGAGCATGGTCGGCTGCTGCGGATGACGCACTTCAGCCCGATGTCAGGACTACCCGATACGCCGGAGAACTACCACACGTTGACCTTCGAACTCGACGAGCGTCAAGACGGCACCCACGTCACACTCACGCAGGACAACAACGGCGACGAAGCCGAGGCCGACCGCGCTACGGCGAACTGGATGGCGATGCTCGAAGGCCTGCGGAACACCGTCGAGAGTCGGTAGCCGCGGACGGGCATGATGTACCCGTGCATGGGCGACGTCGGCTGATCCGGACTGCCGGCATCTGCGCGTTCGTCGCCGTACTCGCGGGCTGCACGTCAACGCAGACCGCAGCACCCCCTTCGTCGCCGACGCCGCGACCGCCGTCGTCGGCGCCGCCTACCGTCCAACCGCACGCCCCGCCGGTGCACGTTGCACCACTGCGCCCTGGCGAGAGGTGGATCAACCTGTCCATGCCGGGCGGGTCGTACCGTCCGCAGGCCGAAGCCGGCGGCACCGACGACTACCGGTGCATCCTGCTCAACCCGAAGATCACCGCGCCCGCGTACCTGTCCGGGGTGGTGTTGCAGCCGGGCAATCCGAAGATCGTCCACCACGCGATCTTGTACCGCGTCGATCCTGATCAGGTGGCCGCTGCCGAGGCTCAGGACGCGAGCGATCCGCGGCTGGGCTGGTCATGCTTCGGCGACCCAGGCCTTTCCGGCGATGGCGACGTGATCAGCCAGCTGGACTCGGCGCCTTGGGTGGCGGCCTGGGCCACCACCGGAGGCGAACAACGTTTCGCCGCCGGCACCGGGCAGCCGCTCGCGCCCGGCACCCGGCTGATACTGCAGATGCACTACAACCTGCTCAATGGGGGCGGGACCGACGACACCGAGGTGCGGCTGCGTGTCGCACCCGCCGGGTCGCACCTGCTGCCGCTGCACACGTTCCTGCTGCCCGCGCCGGTCGAGTTGCCCTGCCCGGCCGACCAGTCCGGGCCACTGTGCAACCGCGACGCGTCGGTGTTCGACGTCGTCCGGCGATTCGGCAACCAGGCGGGCGCGACGGTGGCCGGGCTGCAGCTGCTGTGCGGCGGATCGATCATGCACCCGAAGGCTGGGCCGACCCAGACATGCGCCCGCCGGGTCGACGACACGATCACGATCCGGGCGGTCGCCGGGCACATGCACCTGCTCGGGCGCTCGATCCGCATCGACCTGGAGCGCAGCGACGGCAGCAAGCAGAACCTGCTCGACGTCAAGGTGTGGGACTTCGACAACCAACGCGCCACGGTCCTGGCCCGGCCCGTGACGGTCCACCCCGGCGACAGCCTGCGCGTCACCTGCACCCACGACGCCACCCTGCGCGAAAAGCTGCCGGAGTTGCGGAAGCTCCCGCCCCGCTACGTGGTCTGGGGAGAAGGGTCGTCCGACGAGATGTGTCTCGGCATCGTCAGCTACACGCAAGGCTGATCAGCCGGCGTCGCTGCCCTACCGAGCCGACGGGGACATGCCGACCTACGCGAGGACGGCGTCGAGTAGTCCCGGAAAGCGTGCCTCGACCTCGTCGCGACGCAGCGTGACGGTGCGCTGTCGCCCGCTGGGCTCGTTCCGGATGAGCCCGGCTTCGCGCAGCGTCTTGAGGTGATGGGAGAAGGTCGACTTCGGCACGTCGGGCCCTGTTGCCTGGCACTGCGCCACCGACAGCGCGCCGTGCATTGCGAGCTGCCTGACGAGATCGAGGCGTGCCGGGTCGCTGAGCGCGAAGAGCACGCTCGGAAGCTCGATGTCGGCCAGGTCCGGGTGTGGGAGCTGGCGGGTTGTGGCGGTCATCACAGTTCGACTTCCTTGGAACTATCGCTGAGGCTGCACGGTTGCAACCGTTCGATACAACTCGAACGGTAGGCCGTTTGGAGCCCACGATGACAACAGTGCTGCAGAGATCACAAGACATCGCCGGTGCCGCCGGTCAGCGACGCCGCACGAGCGCCGTGTTGCCGCGAGTGGCGGCCTTCTGGATGGTGGCGGCCACGACCGCCATCCTGCTCGCCGCATCGAGCGCGCCCAGCCCGCTCTACCCGGTGTATCAGGTGGAATTCGGTTTCAGTGCGCTGACCCTGACGGCGATCTTCGCGGTCTACGTGCTGGCACTGCTGCTGAGTCTGCTCACCGTGGGGCGGCTGTCCGACTTCCTTGGACGTCGTCCCGTGCTGGCGGTGGCGCTACTCATCGAGGCGGGCGCCATGGCGGTATTCCTCGACGCGCACAGCGTGAGTGCCCTGTACGTGGCGCGTCTCGTCCAGGGGCTCGCGACGGGTGCCGCAGTCGGTGTTGTCGGCGCGTATCTGCTCGACCTGCAGCCGGCCGACGGGTCCCGGCTCGGGTCGTTGGTGAACGGCGCCGCAGCGACCGGCGGCCTCGGCCTCGGCGCCATAGCAAGCGGTGTGCTGATCCAGTACGGGCCGTATCCGACCCGGTTGGTGTTCGGCATTCTCACCGCGGCGTTCGTTGCCCTTGCCCTGATGACGGCGCTGCTTCCGGAGACCGTCGAGCGGACGCCCGGCGTGCGTGCCGCGCTGCGACCCCGCGTCTTCGTTCCCACACCAGCCAGACGCGCCTTCCTGCGCGCCCTCCCCACCATCGCGTCCACCTGGATGCTCGGCGGGCTGATCTTCTCCATCGGCGGCTCGCTGCTGGCAGTGGTGTTCCGCCAGCACAACCACGCGGTCGTCGGCCTCGTTATCGGAGCGTTCGCCGGATCGTCCGCGATCGCCTCAGTGCTGCTCAGAGACCGCTCGCCGGAGACGATGGGCCGACAGGGAACGGTTCTTCTCTTCGTCGGGACGGGCCTACTGGTGCTTGCCGTGGCCTCCTCGTCACTGACGATCTTCATCGTCGCCGCGGTCACCGCGGGTCTTGGGTTCGGGCCCGCCTACCTAGGCGCGTTCCGTACGGTGAGCCAGCTCGCGGCACCGCATGAGCGTGCAGCGCTGATCTCGGCGATCTACGTCGTCAGCTACCTCGCCTTCAGCATCCCGGCGCTGCTCGCCGGATTGGTCATCACCGACGAGGGCCTGCGGGGAACGTCACTGGTGTACGGCGCAGTCGTCGCCGCCGTCGCGGCCGGCACGCTCCTGTACGAGACGCGTGGCCTGCGACGGCTGGCCAGCGCCTGAGCAAGCCGGTCACCGCTACTGGCTGCCCGGGGAGCTCGCGTGGGGGTGAAGGACCTCATGGAGCCGTTCCTGGAGGAGCGCCTGCCGTGCCAGGTGCTCGCGGTGAAGGCGCGCTATCGTCTCGGCGGTCGGCCGCTTCCCCTGGTAGTCGGGGTGGTGGCGGTAGCAGAGCATGAACTGCCCGCCTGCGGCGGGGTGATTGCCAACACGCCAGCAGCCCTGGTGGTGACAGTTGTACTTCCTCACGAGCTGGTAGACGCCGGTGGCGATCGTGCCGATGATGGCGAATTCGGCAAGGTCGGATCCAAATCCGGACCAGAATCCGTAGTACGGGCCGGACTCATTGATAGTGCCCGTGTGAACCGCCAGCCAGTGATTCGTGACGTGCGCATTGATCACCCAGGCCGCGATTAGTGCGGCGATCACGACCGTCACTGCGCAGACCGCGGCGATACGCCATCGCATCTCGTTCTCCTTCCCGTCCGTGCAAACGGGCTCGGCATCACGGCGAGGCAACGCCTCAATACCGTGAATCGGGTTTCCGGAGCGTTTCAGTGCCTTCGGCCGCCCACGCCTTTCGTGTCCTCATCGGCTGACCCGGCACCGCGAGTCACCTCGATGTCCATGCCAACAGTCTGCTCGGCTGCGCTAGCCCTGTCCGTTGCCGTCGATGCACGTGACCAGCGCGTTTGAGACGACCACCGACGGGCGCGAGTTCCGGAGTCAGCGGAGGCGGGACAAGAGGCGATCCGAGGGCCAGAATGACGCCTTGACAGTGAGACGGTTCGCGACCTCAGATTCACCGCAGCCAAAGAAGAATCCGCTGAGCCAGAAAGCTGGTGCCAAGGATGCTTCCGCTCTCCGACGGTATCCCCGCGCGGCGCTTCCCGATCGTGAACGTCGCGCTGATCACCGCGAACTTCGCCGTGTGGATCTTCTACGAGCTCCCGCATCTGAACTCATCGGTCGATCACGCGTCCTTCTACCCCTGCACCGTTGACGGCACGTGCCATGGCCCGTTGCCGTGGGGGATCAGCTGGATCACCGCGATGTTCATGCACGGTGGTTGGGACCACATTTTGGGCAACATGCTCTTCCTAGCGATCTTCGGGAAGAACGTGGAAGATGCTTTCGGGCGGCTCGGCTACCTTTTGTTCTATTTCGCGGGCGGATTCGTGGCAATAATGACGCAGACCGTGATGACCTTGCTGGCTGGCAACAGTGCCGCAGAACAGGTCCCGACGCTAGGTGCGAGCGGTGCGATCGCGGCGGTCCTCGGCGCGTACTTTGTGATCTACCCGAGCTCCCGGATTTTGACGCTGGTGGTGATCTTCCCGATCAGGATTTCCGCCTGGGTCTTCCTCGGCGCGTGGTTCGTCTACCAGATCGTCGAGGCGAACTTCGGGTTCTTCAGCGCCGGCGCGAACGGCGGCGGAGTCGCCTTCTTTGCCCATGTCGGGGGCTTCGCGTTCGGCGCTCTGGTCGCCTGGCTGCTTTCCCGCTCCGGACGGCTCGCGCTGAGCCAGGGTGCGCGCACCTCCGGAGCCGCCGCCTGACGCGATGCGCGGATGGCCGAAAACTCTCGAACCCCGACCGTGTGCATCCATACGATGGGATGGTCGTGACGGCGGGACGGTGACGAGGGATGACCGGTGACGTGCTGCGAGCGCCCACGTTAGAGGACGTCGCCCGGCGGGCCGGGGTGTCGCGAGCGACGGCGGCACGAGTGCTGTCCGGGTCCCTGCGGGTCTCGGCAGCGATTCGGCAACGGGTCGAGCGTGTCGCGGCCGAACTCGACTACGTGCCCAATGCCGCGGCTCGCGCGCTGGCGTCGGGCCACGGCACCCAGGTGGTGATCGGGAAGGTCACCCGGGGCGCATATCCACTGGTCGACGATTACCTCGCGCGCGTTGTCGCAACCGCGGCACGCGAGTGCGCACCGCGCGGGCTCGGGGTCGCGGTCCGCGCGATCCCGGCGGATTCGGCTCAGCCACTTTCAGCGCTGGCGCAGGATCCTGCGGTGCGCGGCGTGATTCTGATCGACGCGAGTTATGCAGTGCTGCGCGCTATCCCGCGCAGCCTGGCCGGCCGGATCGCGTCGATCGGCGAAGGGGCACCGCTCGTGCCGTTCGTTGACATCGACAACGGCGCCGGCGCGGCCGCCATCGTCAAGCACCTACTAGCCTCCGGCCGTACGCGTATCGCCATGATCACCAGCGCGCCGTGGCTGCCGTGCAGCACGCGTCCCGTGCGGGAGTACACCCGCGCGATGATCGCAGCAGGACTGGAGCCGCGGATCGTTGCCGGGAAGATCAACTTTGTCGACGGCCGTGCTGCCGCAGCGGAGATCCTGAACCGGTGGCGTGGTGTCGACGCCATCTTCGCCGCCTTCGACGAGCTCGCGTTCGGCGCGCTGGCCGAGCTGCACGAACGCGGCATCGACGTGCCTGGCGCGGTCGCGGTGGCCGGATTCGGGGACACCAACGGCGCGGCGCTACTCGACCTTACGACTGCCACTCATCCGGTCGAGGCAATCGCCGAGGCGGCGACACGGACCCTGTTGGACGCCTCGTCGCGACGCCCCGGCGATCGGTGGTTCCCGTCCGAACCGGTGCTGCGCCACACGGCTTGAACCGTCTCGCCGAGGATGATGCGATGCACGATCATGCAGACTGCATTCATGCACCTCACCGGTTCGAATCCCGTACTGGCGGTACACGACCTCGACCGATCTGCGGCATGGTTCTGCCGTGTGCTCGAATGTGAGAGGCGGGACCCCGACCCGGGGAACTGGGCCTTCTGCACGGCGGGAGCCGTGACGTTCATGCTCGGGCGTTGCCCGGACGTACCGCCTGCATCGACGCTCGGGGACCACAGCTACGTCGCCTACCTCGTGGTTGACTCGGTCGACGACTTCCATGCGCGTGCTGTCGCCGAGCAGGCGCAGGTACTCAAACCGCCGACCGACGAGCCTTGGGGCCGCCGTGAGATGGCACTGCAAAGCCCGGACGGTCATCGGTTCATGCTCGGCCAGCCCCGCGCGGCATAAACGCGACGGACGATGTGCCAGCTGCTAACGGATGATGAGACATGGCCGTTGACTCCGATGGCGTCGAGTGGCTGGACGCCGAGCCGGCGCCGAACCCACCCGCCGGACCTGGCTGGCATCGCTGGCCGTGGTACCTCGTGCTGGGCGCAGCCGTCGTGGTCGTCGGGCTGGTGCTTGCGCTCACCCGGTACTCCGGAAAGCATGCAGCGGCGCCGTCGCCGTCGCCGACCCCGACGCCGAGCACTTCGACCTCGAGCACCTCACCGTCGAGCGTCGTACCCGAGTCGAACGTCGAGCCCACACCGTCGGTCTCGGTGACCCGCGTCGGCCATCCACTGCTGAACGTGCCGCTCAGCTGGGAGCTGTTCGCCCGGGACTCCGACGCTGTCTACCGGATCGAGCCCGCCACCGGACGGATCACCCGCACCACCGCGCCGATCACTAGCAGCGGGCCGCCCACGCTACTGGTTGTCGGGCCACACGAGGTGCTGGTCCATGGATGGGACAGCGGAGGCGGCTGGCTGGTCCGCGACGGCCGGCCCGCAACCAAGCTGCCCGGGCTGCTGGCCAATGCCGGCCCGGCACTTCCCGGGCCGGAGCCTGACCAGGTGTGGGTCCAGACCGGCGACGAGCAGCACCAGGCGATGACCCTCGTCGGCCGGAACGGCCGGTCGATCGGGCCCTCGCTACCCGTCCCGTACGCGGGCTCGGATGGTGCCGGCTACCTGCTGGCGACCATGGTGGGAGGGACGTACAACCTACGAGCGGACGGCTTGCACCGGGTCACCACCGGGGTGGTCCTGGCGGTCGGCCCGACCGGCTGGCTCGCCGAGGAGTGCGACGACCGCCACCGTTGCACGCTGGACGCCATCGATCGGCAGAGTGGCGAGCGCCGCGTGCTGGGGCCGACACGCGACGACGACTTCACGAATGGCCTTATCTCGCCGGACGGCGCGCTGGCTGCCATGGCCGGGCCCACCGACGCGAGCGGTGTCACCGCCCTCCATCTGATCGACCTCCGCTCCGGCGCGGACCATCGGATGACGGTCACGGTCGACACGAACGCCGGGGTCGGCTACGGGTGGGTGTGGTCGCCGGACAGTCGCTGGCTGTTCGTCGCCGACGCCGCCGGGCGCATTCGCGCCGTCAGCCGCGACGGCCAGACGCACACCCTCGACACTGGTCTGCCCGCAATCGAGCAGCTCGCCATCCGCTGAAGGTTGCGGCGATCTCCCGTGTGGTCACTCCGATGGCATCAGGATCCAGAGAATCGGGTAGATCAGAAGCTGGCTTCCCGGAATGAGCATCAGTACCAGGATGAACAGCAGCCGGGCGGGCCAGGGATCGATGCCGATGCGGCGACCGAGGCCCGCAATGACGCCGCCGAGTACCCGTCCGTCCCTCGGGCGGGTGAGGCCGTCGCGGCGGAATGCGGCGTGCACTGACTCCATTGGTGTTCTCTCTTTCTCGCTTCATCGTCGTGGGTTCGACACCACCAGCATGGGTCGCTCCGGCGAGACGCGGCATCGGGAAACGCCCTTGGCTGTGCCCTGAACTACCGCACTCGATCTCGGGGTGTCCCACCCCTACCACGGAGAAACGGTGCGGCCTCCCCACTCTTCGGGCTGCACGTCGCGCACGGTTTGAGTCAGCTCCCAGCGATGTCCCGCTAGGTCCTCCACTTCGCAGGAACGCTCCCCGTACTCGAAGGTCGTAGGTTCACTGATCACCCGCGCACCGGCGTCACGGGCACGAGCGAAGCCGGCGTCAACATCGGCCACCCGAACCTTGATGATGTGGGTGACTCTCTCCGCAGCGGGCGAGACCTTCTGGCCGCCTGGCTCAGCGACAATCATCGCCGCGTCGGCTCCCACCGCGAGCTGCGCTCGGTGCGCATCGCCGACACGGACTCGTTCTTCGAATCCGAACGCCGTCGCCAGCCACGCCACTGCAGCTCGCACGTCGGGGTAGATCAGGACTGGCGTCACCGTCGCCGGCGGCGCGGAACGGTTCGTGCGCACGCCCGCGAGTCTAGGGGCCGGTCTGCGGCCCGGTCCAAGTCATTGTGTCTCGCCATCCGAGATCTAAATCTCAAAGTGCGGGAACACCGGATATGGTTGTGTCACCGAGATCGAGGAGATAAACGTGGCGACCTATACGCACGGTCATCACGAGTCGGTGCTGCGTTCGCACCGTTGGCGTACGGCCGCGAACTCTGCTGCGCATCTGCTCCCGTACCTGCGTGACACCGACCGTCTGCTGGACATCGGAGCCGGGCCAGGCACGATCACGGCCGACTTCGCCGAGGCGGTCGCACAGGTGACCGCGACCGAGGTCGGGCAGCGCGAACTCGACCTCTCGCGCGCGACCATCGCCGAGCGCGGACTCGTCAACGTCGACTTCACCGTGCAGGACGTCCATCACCTCACCTTCGACGACGCTTCCTTCGACGTGACGCACGCCCACCAGGTGTTGCAACACGTCGCCGACCCGGTACAGGCGCTCCGGGAAATGGCCCGCGTCACCCGGCCCGGCGGGCTGGTCGCCGCGCGCGACAGTGACTACGCCGGCTTCGCGTGGTGGCCGCTGATCCCGGAATTGGACGAGTGGCTTCGCCTGTACCGAACGGCCACGCGGGCAAATGGCGGCGAGCCCGACGCCGGACGACGGCTGCTGTCGTGGGCCCGGACCGCGGGCCTGACAGACATCACCGCCACCTCGAGCACCTGGTGCTACACGACAGCCGCCGACCGAGCCTGGTGGGGAGGCATGTGGGCCGACCGCATCCTGGAATCAGCCTTGGCCCGGCAACTCGTGGACGACGGGCACGCGACTACGGCGGATCTCCGTCGAATCAGCGCCGGGTGGAAAACATGGGCCGGCTCCGAAGACGGGTGGTTCTCCATCCTGCACGGCGAAATCCTCTGCAGAATCGCAGAGCTATGACCGTGCGCGTGACGTGAGCAGCATGGTTCAGGTGGGCTGGGCCTGGAAGTAGGCGCCCGGAGTCGTATCGGTTTCGCGGCGGAACGCGGCTACGAAGGCGCTCGTCGTCTGGTAGCCGACGTGCCGGGCGACATGGCTCACCGGCTCGCCGGCGGCGAGCTCGGGCAGGGCAGCCTGGATGCGGGCCAGCGTCCGCCAGCGATCGAACCCGAGTCCGGTCTGGCTACGGAATGCGCGGGCGAGGGTGCGCGCGCTCACGCACACATGCCGGCCCCACTCCTCGAGGCTGCGTGGATCAGCGGGATTGTCCAGCAGCGCACGGGCGACCCGTGCGGCGCATTCGTCGCGGGGTATCGGCGCGTGCACGGTGGTGACCGCGACAGGCTCGAGGAGATCCAGCACCACCGCTTCGGCGCGTTCGCGACGCTCACTGCTCAGGTCGGAGCGGGCAAGGTAGCGGATCAGTTCGGCGAACAGCGCGTTGGCCGCGACGGGCCGGGGCTGCGACCAGGTGATCGGGCACGTGTGTGTGCTGAGGTACAGGCTTCGCATCGTCGTGGTCGCGCTGGCGATCGTCTCGTGCGCAATGCCCGCCGGGATCCACAGCGCCCGCGCCGGAGGCAGCACCCAGGTGCCGCCGTCGGTGGCGACGATGAGAACTCCGCTGGACGCCCAGGCGAGCTGATGTACGTCATGGGTGTGCCGCGTGTACCGACTGGCAGTGGGCATCGCGAACGTCGCGACGAGCACCGCCGTGGACCCGACTCGATCGACTGCACATTCATGTCCAGTTGGCGACACAGCTTGGCAGCCTACGTCGTCGACGACAGCGCCGGGTCGTTTCTAGCGTTGCGGTCATGAATGAAGACCATGCCGTCCTGTGTTCCAGCGCCGAATGGGCTGACCACCTGCGCACCGACGTACTCACCCCGATGCTGGACGGGCTCGATCTCGGCGTGCAGATGATCGAGGTCGGGCCCGGCCCGGGCGCGGCCACCGAATGGCTGCGGCAGCGCGTCGGACGGCTTGTCGCGGTAGACGCCGACGCGCACGCCATTGCCGCGCTGGCTGAACGTTATGCGGGCACGAACGTCGAGGCGATCGCCACCGACGCGACTGACCTGCCATTCGCCGACGGGACGTTCGACTCCGCTGCGACCTTCACGATGCTGCACCACGTGCCGACCGTCGAGGGGCAGCAGCGCCTGCTCGAGGAGTTGGTGCGGGTGCTGCGCCCGGGCGGGTTCCTCGTCGGTGCGGACAGCCTGGCCAGCGACGAGCTGCGCGAGTTCCACCGCGGCGACACCTACAACCCCGTCGACCCGAGCCGGTTGCTGCGCTGGCTGCAACGGCTCGGCTGCCGGCCCATCACCATCACCGTCGACTGGCACCTGTCGTTCCTGGCCCAGACCGCTGCTGCGCAGGCGTGACGTGAGCGATCTACGCGCTGGCGCCGGCCTGCCGTAGGAGAACGCCTGCGAATCGCGATGGACGTCGTGTGAACCATATGGTTCACTTGTCGGAACTTGCGCGCACAGCATGCCGGGGGAGTGACCGTGATACGGGAGAAGGTTCGCTTCGTCAGCGACGGCACCGAGTGCATCGCGTGGCACTACCCGGGAACCAACGGCGCCTGTGTCGTCATGGCCGGTGGGTTCGCGGTGACCAAGGAGCCGGCGAGTGACATGTTCGCGCAGCGCTTCCACGAGGTCGGGTACGCCGTGCTGGCTTTCGATTACCGCCGCCTCGGCGAGAGCGGCGGTGGGCCGCGTCTGGTTCTACCGGTCAAGCATCAGCTCGCCGACTGGCAAGCCGCGATCGACTTCGCGCGAACCCTTCCGGACGTCGACCCGGCTCGAGTCGCGATCTGGGGCTTCTCGGCATCCGGCGGCCATCTGTTCCCGGTCGCGGTGCGCAACCCGGACCTTGCGGCGGTGATCGCCCAGACGCCGACCGTCGGCGGGTTCGCCAGCATGCGCAACGTCTCGCGGTACCAGAAGCCGCTGGCTATGGTGCGCTTCTCCGGCCGGGGCATGCTCGACGCGCTCGGCAGCCTCGTCGGCCTTCCGCCCCGGCTGGTCCCGCTGATCGGCCGGCCGGGCAATGTCGCGATGCTGACGACGCCGGACGCCCAGGACAGTGCGCTGGCGCTGGATGCCAGCAGCCACCCGGACTGGCAGCAGGCCGTGGCTGCGCGTTCCGCGTTGCGGCTCGCGTTCTACCGGCCGGGCCGGTACGCATTCCGGGTGCGCTCGCCGTTGCTCGTGGTGGTGTGCGACGACGACGCCACGACGCCGGCGCAGCTAACCGTCGGCGCCGTCCGGGGCGCCCCCCGAGCAGAAGTGGTGCGCTTGCCCGGAGGCCACTACGAACCGTTCCTCGGCTGCCATGAGCAGGCTGTCGACGCCGAGCTGAGCTTCCTGCGCGAACACGTGCTTGATCGAGTGCCGGCCTAGACTGCTAGCTCGTGCGCCCGTTCAGTCAGGTGGACGTCTTTGCCGACGCGCCGTATTTCGGCAACCCGGTGGCGGTCGTGCTCGACGCCGAGGGACTGTCCGCGGAGCAGATGCAGCGCTTCGCCATGTGGACGAACCTGTCCGAGACGACGTTCGTGCTGCCGCCGACCACGCCGTCCGCGGACTACGCCCTGCGCATCTTTACGCCCAGCACGGAGCTGCCCTTCGCCGGGCACCCGACACTGGGCAGCTGCCACGCGTGGCTTGCCGCGACGGGCATCGACAAGGATCGCATCGTCCAGGAATGCAGCGCCGGGGCGATCCCCATTCGGCGAAGCGGGGATGTGCTCTCATTCGCTGCACCGCCGCTGGTGCGTTCCGGGCCCGTCGACGAGCCGCTGCTCACGGAGGTTGCCGCAGCCCTGCGTATCGAGCGCGCCGACATCGTCGATGCCCAGTGGGCCGACAACGGGCCGGGCTGGGTTGCCGTGCTGCTTGCCGACGCCGACGCCGTGCTCGCGCTCGGGCCCGGGAACGCAGGCCCGCTGTACATCGGTGCTGTCGGCGCGTATCCCCCGGGCGCGCCCACCGCGTTCGAGGTCCGCGCATTCTTCCCGAAGGAAGGCGGCACCGCCGAGGACCCGGTCACCGGCAGCCTGAACGCCTCGCTGGCCGAATGGTTGCTGCGCACCGATCGTGCGCGTGCCCCGTACGTCGCGAGCCAAGGCCGTGCGCTCGGCCGCAAGGGGCGGGTGCACATTTCGGTCGACGACGACGGCACGCTCTGGGTCGGCGGCCGCACGGTCACCTGCGTCTCGGGCGCGGTGTCGCTGTAGGCGCTGTTGTCGGTGATCGGTGCCAGGCTTGACGTATCAACCAGCCCCCATGCTGATGCGGAGGACGATCATGCTCACGACCAACTACGTCGACGGCGCGCCCAACTGGGCCGATCTTGCCGCCAGTGACGTGCCAGCCGCCGCCGAGTTCTACGGCGCGCTCTTCGGCTGGCAGTTCCAATCGGCCGGCCCCGATGCCGGCGGCTACGGCTTCTTCACGCTGCACGGCGCGACGGTCGCTGCCGTCGGGCCATCGATGGAGGAGGGAGCGTCTCCGACATGGACGGTCTACTTCCAGACGTCTGACGCCGACGCGACAGCCCAGGCCGTCGAGAAGGCCGGCGGCACGGTGCGCGCTGCGCCCAGCGACGTCTTCACCGCCGGACGCCTAGCCGCATTCACCGACCCCACCGGGGCCGAGTTCTCGGTCTGGCAGCCAGGCGACACCAAGGGCCTCGGTGCCGTCACCGACGAGAACACCTTGTGCTGGACCGAGCTGTACACGACCGACGCTGCGGCCGCGACCGGCTTCTACCGCGACGTGTTCGGGTGGCAGACCGAGGACGTGCCGTTCGGCCCGGGCACGTACACGATTGCGAGCCCCGCGTCTGGCGGTGAGAACGCCTCGCACGGCGGAATCCTGCAGTTGCAGCAGGAGCACCTGGCCGCCGGATCAGCCTCGGAGTGGCATCCGTACTTCGAGGTCGCCGACTGCGACGCCACGGCTTCGCTCGCGACCGGCCGGGGGGCGACCACGCTGATCCCGCCGATGGACGCCGAGGGTGTGGGCCGGCTCGCGATGTTGACCGACCCGCAGGGCGCCGTATTCGCGGTTATCAAGAGCGTGCCGATGACCTGAGTCAGGTCGTAGCCGGCGCCGGCTCAGTGTCGGGAGCGCTGCGCGGCGAACCGTCTCCGGGTCGCGCTCTCGACCAGCACGGGCACGAAGTCACGGACCGGGCTGCCGGTGAACGACTGGTACTTGCCGTAGACGGCTCGCTCGATCTCCTCGACGGGCAGCTCGGGGAACTGCCCGGCGAGGCGGCCCACGACCTGGTGGATTGCCTCGCCCTCGTTCTGGGCGCGGCGCTGCGCCATGTTGGCTCCTTCCGCGGATCAGAGAGATTGCCGACTCTGTCGACGTTACGACGTGCCGAGCGGCTGTACGTTATACGATGATTGTCCAAGCTGTCCATACAGCTGGGACGCGGCGGCGCAGCCAATGCGCATGTCAGCCCGGTGGGCCCACTCTGGGTGGTCACCGCCGAAATGCCGCTCTTCGCGCGTCCCTTGTTTACCTCTCCGTAAGCCGGAATGCCCATCGAGGGACGAAACTGACGCGGCTATATGCGCATCTGCGCGGTCGTGATCCAGGAGAGCGGCGTGGCGACAGAGAGTACCCGACAGGGGCGCGCGATGCCGCGATTCCTCTATATATCGGATGACGAGGAGCGGACGATCTGGCAGCGGGAGCTGCCGCCGACCGGACGCGTCGCGTGGCGATTGCTGGCTGGCAACAACCGCTCGCTGGGGCAGTCCGCCGGCACCTTCGCGACGCTGGCCGAGTGTGTCGCGGCCGCTACGCGACTGCATGACGAGGCTCGTCAGGCGGCGTCCTCCGTTCTCTTCGACATTTCCATGGGCCGGCACTGGCGCTGGACAGTTCTCCTGGACGGCCAGCCCGTCGCTGTGGCGGCCCATTCGTACGGCCGCAAGCTGGAATGCGCCAGAGCACTGGAGCAGTTCTTGGAGCTCGTCGCCCGCGCCGAACCTGCTCCCGAAAGGTTGTCGCGCTTTGGCCCGAACGCATTGCGCCCCTTCGGTCTGACGAATGAGTCGAACACGGTGTCGACAACCGGTACGGATTCGTCAGTGGTTCTGGGTAGCTGACGAACCCGGCACTAATCCGTAATGAGCCGCACCCACCGCGACCACACAGTGACCTCATGCTGTCAGTGCTGGCGCCGCCGTCTGCGGGCGTTCAGGCGTTGTGCCCACTCTTCATGGCATTCCAAGCAAGTACTCATGCGCGTCCCGTGCGTCGTTCATCTATTCGTAAGCGGATGTTCCATGCGGCTCCGACAAGCTCTTACCCGCAATCCGTGCGGCGGCTCCTGCCGCGATGACAAACGGGGAGCGGAGTGGCACATGGCGACACGTAGGACTCGCTCCTCGCTTGGTGTACGCCGCTGTCAAAACCATCTGGCCAGCCTGACGTGGGTCGACCACCGAGGGACGCACGAGTCATGGTCGATCCCATTGGCCAGCAGTTGCTAACGCGCAGCGGCGCGCATCCGGACGACGGCGTTGCGGGTGTGGTCGCCGCCCAGAGCGATGCGGGCCACATCCTGCGTCCGAGCAGCGGCCACTTCCAGATGTTTGCCGGTAGTGGGAAAGCACCGGTCCGCTGGCGTCTGCTCAGCGGAAACAATCGCGAGCTCGGTCGCAGCGCGTACGCCTTCGACGATGCCGAAGCGTGCCGGACAGAACTCGAGAAATTGCTCGCGGACCTGGACGTGCTCGAGGCGCGCCTGCGACTGCTTGCTGCCCACCGTTGGTGTTGGGAGCTGCTGCGGGACGGCATTGTCGTCGCCGTTGCCGGGCATCCGTTCGAGCGGCAGGTGCGGTGCCGGCAGGTGCTAGAACAATTTCTTCGCGACGCCCCTCTGGCCTCGACATCCGAGGCCGTCGTGATCGGAACCTACCGGCGTCGTAGGTCGAAGTCGGTCGGCTTCGGCTGACCTCGCGCAGATGCCCGTATCGATCGCCAGTGATAGCGGTTCCTCGTTCGTCCTCTGTTCACACGGCGGTCGTCAGTGCGACGTGCTAGCGGACTGTCATCGCGACGTGGGGCGCAGACAGGATCGGATAGATGACGACAGTTGTCCGCGACACACTAAGTGAGCAGCTGGATGGCCCGCGGTCGATAGCTGCGGCCCCAACTGCTTCAGATCGCGTATTCCGCGGCAGCGTCCGCACAGTCGGCCTGTTGGTGCTGGTACTGACCGGGTCGATCGGGCTGTTCCTCGGCTACCAGCTGATCCCGGTGCTGCGTCATTACGGCTTCAGCTTCTTCACCGAGAACCAATTCAATCCGGAGCAAAACGTCGTCGGCATCTC
>JBPYES010000063.1:0-3526 GCA_051984825.1 Jatrophihabitantaceae bacterium | reverse complement strand
ACGTGGCCACTCGGCTGCGCGCGTTCGACGCCTCGCCGGTCCTCGTCGCTCGGCGCGCCCGTGACGGCGTCCACGGTGTGGAGGAGTTGCCGGAGCTGCTGCCCGACGCGGACATCGTGGTGCTCGTCGTCCCGCTGACCCCGGAGACCACCGGTTTGGTCGACTCGGCCTTTCTCGCCGCGCTGCCCGACGGTGCCCTCGTGGTGAATGCGGCACGGGGTCCAGTCGTGGTCACGGATGCGCTCCTCGCCGAGTTGTCGTCCGGGCGGTTGCGCGCGGCGCTCGACGTCACGGATCCTGAGCCGCCGCCGGAGGACCATCCGCTGTGGACGGCGCCCAACCTGCTGCTGACGCCGCACGTGGGCGGCAACGTGCGCGGCTTTCCGCAGCGCGCGTACCGGCTCGTCCGGGACCAGATCCTGCGTTACGCCGCCGGCGAACCCGTGCTGAACGTAGTCCGCGACGGCTACTAAGCCCGGCGATGAGCGCTCGCGCGAAGAGCCCGCCGCCGCGACGCAGCCCGCGCCGAAGGCGCGGAGCGGTCCGCGAGACGGGCCCGAGCGGTCCGGATCGCGGACCGCGCAGGCGGGATAAAGGCGGGCTATCGCCGGCGGCGCGAGGGGGCGTATTTCGGCGTCGCCTCCGGCGACGGTGGGAGGCGCCCGCCCGACGCCGCCGACAGAGCCGCCAGGTCGGCGATTCGCACGCACGGCAGCCGCACCGAACCCGTGTCGGTCACGGCGTAAACGCTGCGCCCGGTAACCGACAGGCCGCGCAGCTCCGTCCAGAGCAGGGTGCGGTGGCCGATGAGTGCTCGCACCGTGATGCCGCGATCGTCGACGATCGTTGCGGTGCGGGCGATGAACACCGCGGCCACGACGGGGATCACGTACACGACCGAGGCGAGTGGATGCTGCACCAACGGGGTCGCGCACAGCGCTAGAAACAGGACGGCGAGATATGCCGAGCGGGGCAGCCGGAACACGCGCGACGACACGCAAGCACCCTACGTCGTAAGGTTCAGGCACTGACCGACGAGAGCTACCGCAGCGAGGGACACCCGCGCGAAGAGCAGGAGATGTCGTGAGCACCAGGCAGCATCGCAAGCCGCACAGCGGCACTGTCACGGACGGCATCGAGCGGGCCGGAGCACGGGGCATGCTGCGGGCCGTAGGTATGGGCGACGACGATTGGCGCAAGCCGCAGATCGGCGTCGCCTCGTCGTGGAACGAGATCACGCCGTGCAATCTGTCGCTTCGCCGGCTGGCCGGCCGCGCCAAGCTCGGAGTCCGCGGTGCCGACGGATTCCCTTTGGAATTCGGGACGATCTCAGTCTCGGACGGCATCTCGATGGGCCATGACGGCATGCACTACTCACTCGTGTCGCGCGAGATCATCGCCGACTCGGTAGAGACCGTCTTCCGTGCCGAGCAATTCGACGGCGCCGTGCTGCTGGCCGGCTGCGACAAGTCCGAACCCGGCATGATCATGGCTGCGGCCCGGCTGGACGTCGCCTCGATCTTTCTCTATGCCGGGTCCTCGCTGCCCGGGCGCTATCAGGGCCGGGACGTGAACATCGTCGACGCGTTCGAGGGGGTGGGTGCTTGCCTCGCAGGACGCATCACCAGCGACGAACTGACCGAGATCGAGAAGGCGATCTGCCCGGGCGAGGGCGCCTGCGCAGGCATGTTCACCGCCAACACCATGGCAGCGGCGATCGAGGCCCTCGGCCTGTCGTTGCCCGGGTCTGCGTCGCCGCCGGCACCCGACTCGCGGCGTGACGCCTACGCCGAGCGATCCGGCGAAGCCGTGGTGCACCTCGTCGACGCCGGCATCACTGCGCGCACCATCCTCACCCGAGAGGCGTTCGAGAACGCGATCGCCGTGGTGATGGCCCTCGGCGGCTCGACCAATGCCGTGCTGCACCTGCTGGCCATCGCCAACGAGGCGAAGGTCGAGTTGACCCTCGACGACTTCAACCGGATCGGCGACCGGACCCCGCACCTGGCCGACGTCAAGCCGTTCGGCCGCTACGTCATGTCCGACATCGACGCGATAGGCGGCGTGCCCGTCGTCATGAAGGCCTTGCTCGACGCCGGGCTGCTACACGGCGACGCGCTCACCGTCACCGGCAAGACGATCGCGCAGAATCTGCGCGACATTGCTCCTCCCGACCCGGACCGCAAGATCATTCACGCGATGAGCGACCCGATCCACCGCACCGGTGGGCTGACCATCCTGCGCGGCTCGCTCGCGTCGGAGGGAGCGGTCGTGAAGAGCGCCGGACTCGACGCGGACACGTTCGAGGGCACAGCCCGGGTGTTCGACCGCGAGCAGGCTGCCATGGATGCCCTGGCCGCGGGCACGCTCCAGGCGGGCGATGTCGTCGTGATCCGCTATGAGGGCCCGAAGGGCGGCCCGGGCATGCGCGAGATGCTCCAGATCACCAGCGCGATCAAGGGCGCCGGGCTCGGCAAGGACGTCCTGCTGCTCACCGACGGCCGCTTCTCGGGCGGGACCACCGGTCCCTGTGTCGGGCATGTGGCGCCCGAGGCAGCCGTGGGCGGTGCGATTGCCCTGGTGCGCAACGGCGACCGCATCCGACTCGACCTCGCGACGCGGACACTGGACCTGCTGCTCGATGAGGCAGACCTGGAACACCGTCGCACCGAGTGGAAGGCGCCGCCGCAGCCGTTCGACTACGGCGTCCTCGGCAAATACGCGAAGCTGGTGGGATCCGCCGCCTACGGCGCCATCTGCGGTTAGCCCACCTGCGATTGGCCCACCTTGTCCGTGTGTCGCGTTGCTATCACGCCGCGACGCGCGGACAACTCAGCGATCACGGCGGCGTCTCGGAATGTAGGACGGCCGTCTCGCAGGGTTGAACTGGCTCGCGGCGCCCGTGTATCGTCTCGCTCGTGCGTCATCTCGTACTTATCGATATGCGCGTCGGCTGAGTTCCACCGCAGCGACGCGCAGACCCTTCGTGCCTGGCACGGAGGGTTTTTTAGTGCAGCGACGACCCCAGGAAGGCGCCCATGGACGGCCCAGGTAGCCCAGAGAACATCACCGGCGCGCAGGCGCTCGTGCGGTCACTCGAACGGGTTGGCGCCGACGTCGTATTCGGCATCCCCGGGGGAGCGATCCTTCCCGCGTACGACCCCCTCTACGACTCCACAAGGGTGCGGCACATCCTCGTCCGCCACGAGCAGGGCGCGGGCCACGCTGCAGAGGGGTATGCACAGGCGACCGGCAAGGTCGGCGTCTGCATGGCGACGTCCGGACCGGGGGCCACGAACCTGGTCACGCCGATCGCCGATGCCTACATGGACTCGGTGCCGATCGTCGCGATCACGGGGCAGGTGGGCCGCGCCTTCATCGGCACGGACGCCTTCCAGGAGGCCGACATCTCCGGCATCACGCTGCCGATAACCAAGCACAACTTCCTGCTGCAGTCGGCGGCAGAGGTGCCGCAGGCGATCGCGGCGGCGTTCCACCTCGCCTCGACGGGACGTCCCGGGCCGGT
>JBPYES010000062.1:0-2627 GCA_051984825.1 Jatrophihabitantaceae bacterium | reverse complement strand
GCGAACGCCGTGTCGGCGACCGCGAAGACAAAGGCGCCATGTGCCAGCCCGTGGCCGTTCACCATGACGTTGGTCACAGCCATGCGGGCCGTCGCCCGTCCGGGCCCCGAGTCGACGACCTCTATGCCCAGATCACGGGACGCACGGTCCGCCGCGAGCATCGCGGCGACCGGATCCGTCATCGGCGGCTCCTTGATTACTGACTGAATGGTCGGTCAGAATAATGTCGAATCCGACGGCACATATCAAGGGACGCCCAGATGCCAGAAGCGTTTCTCGTCGACGGGGTGCGCACCCCGCTGGGCCGCTACGGCGGCGCGCTGGCCGACGTTCGGGCGGACGACCTGGCCGCCCTTGCGGTCAACGAGGTCGTTCGCCGGTCAGCAGTCGACCCCGAGACCATCGACGAGGTGATCCTCGGCGCGGCGAACCAGGCCGGCGAGGACAACCGCAACGTCGCGCGGATGGCGGCCCTGCTCGCCGGGCTGCCGCCGCACGTCCCCGGCTACACGGTGAACCGGCTCTGCGCGAGCGGGCTGACCGCGATCGCCGCTGCGGCCCAGGCGATCCGCGCGGGCGAGGCCGACGTGGTGGTGGCCGGCGGCGTCGAATCGATGACCCGGGCGCCGTGGGTAATGGCAAAGCCGGGGACGCCCTGGGCGCGTCCCGGCGAGGTGGCCGACACCTCGCTCGGATGGCGGTTCACCAACCCGCGCTTCGACGCGCTCACCACGCTCTCGATGGGCGAGACCGCCGAGGAGGTGGCCACACTCGACGGCATCACCCGCGAAGACTCGGATGCGTTCGCGCTGCGCAGCCACCAGCGCGCCGTCGCAGCCACGGAAGCCGGGCGGCTCGGTGCCGAGATCGTCCCGGTCGCCGACCTCAAGGTGGACGAGGGGCCGCGCCCGAACACGTCGCTCGAGAAACTCGCGGCGCTTCGGCCCGTGTTCCGGTCCGGCGGCATCGTCACCGCGGGATCGTCCTCACCGCTGTCAGACGGCGCCGCCGCCATCGTCGTGGCCAGCGAGTCGGCGGTGGAGAAGCACGGACTGGTGGCGCGGGCGCGTGTTGTCGCAAGCGCAAGCGCCGGTGTCGAGCCGCACCTCATGGGCCTCGGACCGGTGCCCGCGACCGAGAAGGTGCTTACCCGGGCGAGGTGGCCGCTCACCGCAATCGGGGCGGTCGAACTGAACGAGGCATTCGCTGCGCAGAGCCTCGCGGTGATCCGCCGTCTCGGGTTGGACGAGGACATCGTCAATGCCGACGGCGGCGCGATCGCGCTGGGCCACCCACTGGGCTGCTCCGGAGCCCGACTGGTCGTGACCCTACTGGGGCGTATGGAACGTGAGGGCGCACGGCGCGGGCTGGCCACGCTGTGTGTGGGCGTCGGCCAAGGCGTCGCGATGCTGGTGGAGGGAATCTGATGTTGCGCAGTTATGTCCAGGGGTTGTGGTTCACGCCGTCCGACGAGGGTGCTCCCCTCCACGACGCGGTGACTGGCGAAGAGATCACCCGCATCTCGTCGTCCGGAATCGACATGGCCGGCGCGCTGGATTACGGGCGCCGAGTCGGCGGGCCGGCGCTGCGCGAGCTGACGTTCCATCAGCGCGCAGCGCTGCTGAAGGCGCTGGCGTCGCGGCTGCGAGAGAACCGCGAGGAGCTGTATGCGCTGTCGGCACGCACCGGCGCGACGCTGGGAGACTCCAAATTCGATGTCGACGGCGGCATCGGTGTGTTGTTCAGCTACGGCAGCAAGGGACGCCGTGAGCTACCGAACGACACCGTGTACGTCGAGGGCGCCGTAGAACCCCTCGGCAAGAGCGGCACATTCGTCGGGCAGCACGTGCTGGTGCCGCGCCGTGGCGTCGCGGTACAGATCAACGCGTTCAACTTCCCGATGTGGGGCCCGCTCGAAAAGTTCGCGCCCGCGTTCCTCGCCGGCGCGCCGTCGCTGATCAAGCCGGCGTCCCAGACTGCCTACCTGACCGAGCGGCTGGTGTCGCTGATCGTCGAGTCGGGCATCCTGCCGGAGGGCTCGGTGCAACTCGTCTGCGGCAGCGCTGGCGACCTGCTCGACCACCTCACCGACCAGGATTACGTCGCGTTCACGGGCTCGGCGTTCACCGCGCAGCGGCTGCGCACCCATCCCACGATCGTGCAGCGGGCGGTGCGGTTCAACGCCGAGGCCGACTCGCTGAACTGCTCGATCTTGGGGTTGGATGTGGCCCCGGACTCCCCTGAGTTCAACCTGTACGTCAAGCAACTCGTCACCGAGATGACCGTCAAGGCCGGGCAGAAGTGCACCGCGATCCGCCGCGCGCTGGTGCCAGAACCACTGCTCGACGAGGTCGCCGCGGCTGTGTCTGCCCGGCTGGCACGTGTCGTCGTCGGCAACCCGGCCAACCCCGACGTGCGCATGGGCGCGCTGGCCAGCCTGGAGCAGCGCGAGGAAGTGCGCCGCTCGCTCAAGGCGTTGCTCGACGCGGGCCGCGTCGTCTTCGGCGACCCGTCCCATGTGGACACGGTGGACGCCGATCCCGAACGCGGCGCCTTCCTGTCGCCCATCCTGCTGCAGGCGCCCGCCGACCGTGCCGAGCCCCACGAGGTGGAGGCGTTCGGCCCGG
>JBPYES010000061.1:0-18261 GCA_051984825.1 Jatrophihabitantaceae bacterium | reverse complement strand
CAACCCGTTCTCGCTCGTACACGCGACGCAGTTCTTCGAGTTCGTCGCCGGCATGGCGGACGGCTCCACCGATGGCGACACGGTGCGAATGCCACCGGTCCTGTTCCAGCCCATCGCGGGCGATGATGTTGCCGAGACGATCTGCCGCATCGTGCTGGGTGCACCGCTCAACGGGCGTGTTGATGTGGCCGGGCCCGAGCAGTATCGGATGGACGAGTTCTTCCGCAAAGCCCTGGCTGCCAAAGACGATCCGCGCGAGGTGATCACCGACCCGGACGCGCGCTACTTCGGGAGCCAGCTGAGCGAGCGATCCCTGGTGCCCCTGGGCGAGGCGATTCTGGGCAAGATCAGGTACGCCGACTGGCACGGCCACGGCCGCGCCTACCCGGTCGCCAGCGCGAAAAGCTGACCCCCTAGGCCGACCGCATTTAGCGCATCGCAGCGAGGTGGATGACCATGCCAACCGACGAGAGCCCCTTCCTGCACAAGCTCGAGATCGAAGTCGAGGCGGAACTGGTAATTGCCGAGTCGAGCGAGTCGGGTGAGGCGCTCGGTGCCTCGCCGGCCGAGTGGCTGTTCGACCCGACCGACATCGAGCGTGAGGAGGTGGGCCTGCGCAGTCTGCTCGGCGCGGTCGAGGCTCTGGAGCTCGACTCCCCGCCCGTCCGCCGACGCGACATCGACTGAAGCCCGCCGCATCTTCACGGAATCCGTCACAGAACACGGCGCCGCCCGGTCTAACCGTACGCATCGGCGCTGGACGCGCCCGCGGCATCTCCAGGCGCCTCCCAGGAAGGGGACCAGATATGACACGCCCAACGGCACTACTCCCGAGATCACCCAGACGACGATTCGCCGCAGCCGCCGCTGTGGCGGTCCTGCTCACGGTTCTCGCCGTCGTCCGCGCGCCGGGAACGTCCGCTCACGGCTCTCGACTCGACGGGCCGAAGCCGACCGTGGTGCTCCTGCACGGCGACTGGGCCGACGCCTCGGGCTGGAGCGGGGTCATCGCGCGGCTTTCGGCTGACGGCTACCCGGTGGTCGCGCCGCCCAACCCGTTGCGGTCACTGTCCGGCGACGCGGCCTACGTGCGCGCCTACCTGGACACGCTCACCGGCCCGATCGTGCTCGTCGGACATTCCTACGGCGGCGCGGTAATCACGAACGCGGCGACCGGTGATCCGAATGTGCGGGCCTTGGTCTACATCGATGCGTTCGCGCCGGATGAAGGCCAGATGACATTGACGCTGGCTGGTCAGGACTCCGCGCTCAACGCCGATCCCACGACGATCTTCAACTTCGTTCCGGCGACACTGCCGCCGACGCCGACCACCGACCTCTACCTGAAGACCTCGACCTTCCTGACGTCCTTCGCCAACGGGCTGCCCGCGAAGGAGGCGCGGATCCTGGCCGTCTCCCAGCGGCCCGCCACCCTCGCCCAGAACGAGCCTTCCGGTGTTCCCGCGTGGCGCACGATCCCATCGTGGTACCTGATCGGGACTCAAGACCACATCATCACGCCGACCGCGGAACGAACGATGGCTGACCGCGCGGGATCGGCCATCTCCTACTTCGACGCCGGCCACCTCGGGTTCATCTCCGACCCGAAGACGGTGACGCGGCTCATCGAGCGGGCAGCGAAGGCGACCACGTAGCAATCAGACGCTGAAAGGACGGAGTCCCTTATGAGCAAGCACTTCCTCGAGCCCGCGGCCCAAGAATTCGCGGACGCCACCTCGAAACCCCCGTTCCTTTACGAACTCGGTCCCGACGGTGCCCGCAAGGTCCTCGACGACGTCCAAGCGGCCCCGATCGCCAAAGCCAAAGTGGCCGATAAGTGGATCACCGTTCCGGCGGACGTCGGCGAGGTGCGGGTCCGTATCGTGAAGCCCCTAGACGCGATCGGCGCGCTGCCCACCATCCTGTATATGCACGGCGGCGGCTGGGTTCTCGGCAACGCCGGAACGCACGACCGCCTGGTGCGCGAACTGGCCGTCGGAGTCAATGCGGCCGTCGTGTTCGTCGAGTACGACCGATCGCCCGAGGCCCACTACCCGGTTGCGATCGAGCAGGGCTACGCGACAGCACAGTGGATTACCCAGCACGCTGCGGCCGAGGGCCTCGACGCGACACGGCTGGCGGTGGCGGGCGACTCGGTCGGCGGCAACATGACCGCCGCGCTGGCGATCCTCGCCAAGCAGCGCGGAGACGTCACGTTCGTGCACCAGTCCATGTACTACCCGGTCACGGACGCCGGCCAGGACACCGACAGCTACCGCGAGTTCGCCGAGGGCCCGTTCCTCCTCGCGAAGTCGATGGCCTGGTTCTGGGACGCCTACCTGCCTGACGACGCCAAACGAGCCGAGATCACCGCGTCACCATTGCGGGCAAGCATCGAGCAGCTCGCCGGTTTGCCGGAAGCCTTCGTGATCGTCGACGAGAATGACGTGCTCCGTGACGAGGGCGAAGCGTATGCGCGCAAGCTCATCGAGGCCGGCGTACGTACGACCAGCGTCCGCTACAACGACATCCATCACGACTTCATGATGCTCAACCCGCTCCGCGATACGGCGGCCGCCACCGGAGCCATCGAGCAGGCGATCCACGTCCTGCGCAAGGCGCTCGGTACCGGCTGACGGGCCCGAGCGAAGGGAGCTCCGATGACTCAAACCATGCGGGACGGTCTGCGCCCCCTGCGGGAACTGCCAGCTCAGGCGGAGCAGATTGATTCGCTCGATCCGGTCGCCGCGGTCCTGGCCAGGGCGGTGGAACGCGCCGCTCCTGATGGAGCATCCGTGAACGAGGTGTTGAGCGGCACCGCTCTCGGCCACCCGCTCCATCCACCGCTCACCGACGTCGTCATCGGAGCCTGGACGAGTGCCGTGGCCCTGGACTGGCTAGGCGGCGAGCGCAGCGGCCCGGCTGCGGACGGGCTCGTCGCACTCGGCGTGCTGTCGGCGATTCCCACCGCGGCGGCAGGGCTCAACGACTGGGCGACGCTTGACGGGCCCAACCGACGGCTCGGTCTGGTGCACGGCACGACCAACGTCGTAGCCACTGGACTGTTCGGGGCATCGTGGTTTGCGCGCAGAGCGGGTCACCGGCTCATCGGCCGATTGCTGGCGCTGGCTGGTTACGCGACGGTCAGCGTTGGCGCATTCCTCGGCGGTCATCTGTCGTTTCGACGGGGCGCCGGCGTGGATCACACGGCCTTTCTGGAGGCGCCCGAGGATTGGACGCCGGTCGCCGACGAAGCCACTGTGAAGGAGCTGGAGCCGCTGCTCGTCAAGACCGGAGGGGTTGAGATTGTGCTCATCCGCGAGCGCGGATCGTTGTATGCGCTCCTCGATCGATGTGCTCATCAGGGTGGTCCGCTCCACGAAGGCAAGATCGCGGATGGCTGCGTCGTCTGCCCTTGGCACTCGAGCCGTTATCGCCTCTCGGATGGCGCTGCCCTGAGCGGACCCACCGCCCACCCCCAGCCGGCGGTCCAGGTGAGGGTGCGCGGCAGCCAGGTGGAGGTGCGGCGGTTGGTCCAGCCGTAGATGCTCCAGCCGGGGATACCGCCGCGGCCGGCTCCGTCGCACACTGACATGACGGTATCCACCCCGCCGCCCATGGAACGGCCGATGACTGCCCAACCGCCAACGCTCCTCGCCAGCCTGGTGGATCCCAGGATCCGCTTCTCGCTCCGCACCGCGAAACCCAGGCTGGCACTGCGTCACGTCGACCCCACCGAAACGCGGGACGTGGCTGAAGCATTCATCGCTGCGCGGACCACCGCCGACCCGCTGGTCGCTCTGGCCTACGCCGAGCTGGAGATGCAGACTGACCGCCAATACAAGGTGCTGACCGATCCGGCCGGGCCGTACCGTCTGACCGTCGCGAGCACGGGTCAGCTCACCCCCTATAGCGATGCTGAGGAACTCATAGCGTCGGTGCTGGCCACCCGAACCCTCGAAGTGACCACGTCCGCAGCCGATCGTGCTCACCCCCTACTCAGTGGCGAGGTGGGCGGCGCCTACTACCGCTTCCGGGCGGTGCACGATCTCGTCGGGCACGTCGCCACCGGATTCGCCTTCGACCAGGACGGCGAATACTCAGCGTGGCTAGTCCAACGAACCTCCTACACGGGCCTTGCTCGGTGGGCCGCCAGGACGGAACTGCACGCGGAAATCAGCGCACTGTGGACAACCGGCCAGTTCGCGGACCACAAAGCCGTGTTGCTCGACCGAGACGGGGAGTGGCGTCGAGCGGCAGCGCGGCTACGCGGGGCGCCGGTGCGGCGCACGAAGGCGGTCAGGACGCGCGCTGTGCGCTGAGCAGGTCGCGTATCTGCTCGAGCACGACCACTTCTTCGGGCTTGACCTCGGGCTCGACGTCTGCCGGCTCGCCCGCGGCGATGCGGCGGGCGCGGCGCTCGGCTAGAGCGTTCATCGGCGCGACGACGAAGAAGTAGATCGCTGCCGCGATCAGCAGGAAGGTGATCACGCTGTTGATCAGGTCGCCGTAGCGGAATGTGCTCTTGTGGATGGTGAACTGCAGCGCGCTGAAGTCGTGTTTGCCGGCGATCGCTGCGATGAACGGCGTGAGGATGTCTTTGACGAACGAGTTGACGACAGCTCCGAACGCCGCCCCGATAACCACCGCCACGGCCAGGTCGACGACGTTGCCGCGCAGGATGAATTCCTTGAAGCCCTTGAGCATGCGTTCCTCCAAGAGTCTCGGTGCCGCGTGAACAGCGCCCGCCGGTCAAGCGCGCAGCGTTAAGACAACACCAACCGTCCAGTGGCTCCGGCTGTGGAGCTCGAATTTCCCGCCATGATCGTGTCACGGCGCCAGCCGATGGCACCGCGACACGGCGTGAGCTCCCTAGCCCTCGGCTGGACGGCAGGCAGCGCGTGCACGACCGCGCTGACGGCGGCAAGAGCGGGCGTGCATGTCAGTGCCGCGTCCGCCGATATGCGCTATACCGGCAGTGTGCCGAACGCGTTTGTGCAGAGCATGGCTCATAACTTCGAACAGGCGCTGCGGCTGATGGAGGCGGCGCTGACCGACTGCCCCGACGACCTGTGGCAGACGGACTTGTGGCCGGACGAGGCGCCTACGGCCCCCGCCCCGCACGGGGGATTGCACGGCTCGGCTCCCTGGTTTCTCGGCTACCACGCGCTCAATACGCTCGACTATGACCTGGCTGGCGAGTTCGAGCCGTGGGCACCGCCACAACCGTTTGACGACAACACCTACGGCTTCCCCAACCGCAGGTTCACTAAGCCCGAGCTCCTCGGGTACGTCGACTGGTGCCGTGGCCGCGTACGTCAGACCCTGGACGGCCTCACCGAGGAGATGGCCGCTCGGCCACTTCCAAGCGCGCATCGATACCACGGAATGCTCTTCGCAGTGATTGTCGGCAGCATGCCGTTGCACGTCGTTGAGCACGCCTCGCAGATCCGTCAGTTCCTCACCGCCGCGGGCCTCACAGTGCAAGCCATGCCCGGTGACCGTGGGTACACGGGACCGTGATGCTGATCCAGCGGATGCGGGACGAGAGGCCCGGGTTGTGTTAGAGGACCTTGAAGCGGCCGGCGTCGTCGACCTGCAAGCGCACAACGCGACTAGCCGGCTGTTCGAGTGCTCGCCGGACCAACTCAGCGTCACGTAGTCGGATCGAGGTCGGCACGCGGAAGTAGATCGTGCCGTCCTCACACTCGGGACGGAGCCCGAGCTTCACGAGCAACTGCTCAGCAGCTTCGTGCGTGTCCGCGGTGGGAACCACGTAGGCCCTGCCGTTATCGTCCTCGCAGCAGCTCAGGGTCTCGCACACCGCCCACAGATTAGTGATCAAGCCCGCAAGACCGGTGTCTACGCAGGACTGCTTGCCGTAGGCCCGCAGATGGACCTGACGATGCTTGACCGCGACAAGCCCGCCGTTAACCTCGCGACACAGCGCACAGAGCGGATACGGCCCGAGCACAACGGCCACGAT
The DNA here is from genome assembly GCA_051984825.1 of Jatrophihabitantaceae bacterium. Taxonomy (GTDB): domain Bacteria; phylum Actinomycetota; class Actinomycetes; order Mycobacteriales; family Jatrophihabitantaceae; genus DASXRA01. The sequence goes on along the minus strand of JBPYES010000061.1, from coordinate 12,275 downwards.
CAGCAGGCTACCCGGCCGCGGCAGCGCCCAGCCGGGGCGCCAACGGAATATCAACCGACGTGCCGATCATCGGCATCGGCGCGCACCGGACAGCGGGCGTATCCGGTCGACCCTTCCCGCGAGTCAGCTGTTGAGTTCGGGCGCGGGTCGCAGGCGTCGTCGCACCGTATGACCGGGGCCGGTTACCACGGTCAGAGGAGGTACGTCCTTCGCGATTACAGCACCGGCCCCGACAATCGAATCGTGTCCGATGGTGACGCCGGGCAGGATGGTCGCTGCGGCACCGACCCAGACGTTCGCTTCGATGACGATCGGTGCCACAGTGATGAAGTCGTACCGTTCGACCGGTTCGATCGGGTGCCCCTCCGTGACGAGGGTGACCTTCGGGGAGATCATCGTTCGTTCACCGATGGTGATGCCTCCAAGATCCAAGAACGAACACGCCTGGCCCACGGACGCTCGCTCGCCAAGCTGAGTCCCAACACCTGAGGTGCAGTAGAACGGCGGAAAGATGAACGACTTCTCCGGATGCGGATCACCGAGAAGTTCGCGGAGCAATGCGTGACGAGCGTCGATGTCGCTGGGTAGTAGTACGTTCAGCCGTGAGGTCAGATCCATCGCGACCTGAATCCGCTCGAACATCGTCCGCCACTCGGGAGACCGGGTCGGAATACGTCGCTGCGGAAGCATCCGTCGATGCTCGCACAACGTTCCGCCGCGACGTGCCCGCTCATCGGCGATCGCGTGCACAACCAGCGGCAAATCTGTGCGCATCTGCATGGCGTGTTCGATGCATATGTACGCGATCTCGCGGACGCAGCGCACGGACCCGGCGCGCAGTCCCGGGAGGCTGAGCGGGAGACCGGCCCGCTCAGCGTTCATCGTCAGTGGGGCGCTGTTTCCGGCGATGCACAGGTTGTCGGCACTCGAGATCAGCTCGGCGTATGGAATGGGGACGTCTGGCGAAGGCCGAAGCCGGGCCGAGCGAGGCTCATCTCGCCCGTGAAATCGCAACTCCCCGCGACAGACTGAGCGCCTGCCGCCCTCAAAACGCCTGCCTACGCACGACTGACACCGGCACGACACGTCAACGCGAAGGGTCAGCACGCGGCGGGGCGTTCCAGCGGTCTACCGCGACCGCGACACGGGAGAGCTGGTCTGCTGCCTTACTGGGCGCCGGGCGTCGATAGACCTACCGGTCCACAGCGCGCTCCGTTAGGGTTTTGTGTGACGCCGACACCGACGCCTCGCCGAGCTATCGCCTGCCACAAGGGTGAAGTCGCTGGTTCGGCGATCTTCTGAGCGACGTGGAGGGTGCCCCAAATGTTGACGTATCCACCGCAGTTCACCGACCCCGTCTGGAAGCGCAACGAGAATTTCCTCAAACTCTCGGGAACGGGAATTGGCAAGACGCTTCGCGACCTACAGACGGCTTCCGAGGCGTTCGACAAAGAATGCGTCGCACTCAAACAAGGAAAATCGGACGCCAGGAAGGTGAACGCGAAGCGCACAGCGGTTCTCACCGCAAGCACGAAGGCTCTGGCCACGGTCGAATCGAATGGGAAGAAGGCAAAGGACTACTCCGATCGCACGCCCAAAACGTATTTGGCCAGTTTGGGAGGCGACCTAAAGAAGTACATAGCCGCGATGAAGGAACTCGATGACACTGATTTCACCGCGGCGAAGATCGAGGCAGCAATCAAGAAAGTGAACGATAAGAAAATCTAACGCCACGGCCGATGAAGTTCCTCACTCGGCTGGGCTGGACGAAGTGGTGATCGCAGACGACGTTTCTGTGCCGCAACGGTCGGATTGGGCGGGACGTTCGCGGCGCGGACACGGCACACTTGCGCGATGAGCACCTCGCGGCCCGATCTCGGCACGGTCCTGTCGGTCTGGGCGCATCCCGACGACGAGAGCTACTGCTGCGCCGGGCTGATGGCCGACGCGGTGGCGCACGGCCAGCGCGTTACGTGCGTGACCGCCACCCGCGGCGAGCTCGGCTCAACCGATGAGGAACGGTGGCCGCCCGGGCCCACGCTGGCGGAGGTACGCACCCGGGAACTCGCCGCCTGCCTCAGCGAACTCGGCGTGACCGAGCACATCTGGCTGGACTACCCGGACGGCGGCTGCGCGGACATCGACGAGGCAGCGGCGATCGCTCGACTGCGCGATATCGCCGAGCGGGTGCAGCCGGACACTGTGCTCACCTTCGGCCCGGATGGCGCGACCTGGCACCCCGACCACATGGCAGTGTCGCGCTGGACGACGAGCGCAATGCGCGGCACCGGCGCCGCGGTGCACTACGCCTCGATCACGCCCCAGTGGTACGAGCTGATCTCGCAGTACATCGACCCCTCGATGGTGATGATGGCCGACAAGGCGCCGCTGGTGCACCCGATAGACGCCTTGTCGATCCACACCGTCCTCGACGGTGCGATGCTCGACACGAAGGAGCGCGCCATGCGCTGCCAGCAAAGCCAGGTCGGCCCGATGCTCGCGCTACTCGGCGACGACAACTTCCGCCGCATGCTCGCCGAGGAGTCCTTCCGCCCGGCGGCAGCCGAACCGATCGATTGAATCGCGGGCGAGCCCAACGCATCAACCACCGACGAAACGCACAGCATCGACCGTCAAACCATGCAGGCTTTCGTCGAACGACACCGACGCACCGCCCGAGCTCCCGAATCTCCAAAAGGCGCCCACATAACACTACTGAAAGCACGACGCACCACCGCCGACTACGTCACCGGCCGCGAGGAATACTTCCTCGTCGAAGATCGAGGCAAGCCCGAAGCATTCGCGCATATGGCCATCCGGTCCGGCGCCAGTCTGCTGCGGGCCATCCGCTGAGAACACGCGGCCGCGACCACCCACGGAATGATCGCGGCAGGTCACTGCGCTGTCGGCAGGGTCGGGTGATCGGTGGGATAGATGCCGATCGCGAACCCGTACATGGTTTCGCCGGACCTAGGCATCCGGTCGAACTCGCCAACCAACTCGGCCATCCGGTCCCAGAACTGAGAGGCCTGATCCTCCGAGATGCGCGCATGCCGGAGGAACCCCCAGAGCTTTCCGTGCTCGAACGCCGTCGCGGACTCACGTGCTGCCACCTCGAAGTCGTTGAAGTCGCGCGGCATCACCTCGCCAGCGGCTGATGGCTCCGCTGCCACGTAGAACATGCGCGCAGTGCGCCCGTAGAAGCGCTCTTCGATCGCCCGCACCTTCCTCGTGCGCACCACCTGGAGCAGACCGTTGCGGGTGAGCACGTCCACGTGGTGCGCGACAGTGCTCTTGGGTCGCTCGACCGCGGCCGCGAGCTCGGTGACGGTTGCGGCCCGCTCGTGGAGAAGCTGCAGGATCGTGGTACGCAGCGGATGGCCGATCGCCTTCACCTGGGCCGGCCTGGTCAGCGCCATCCGATCGGCTAGCTCGTAGTCCGGCGGGTTGTCTGCCATGGCGGAACAGACTAGCATCGCGGAATGTTCCGGAATAGTCGATCAACGAGCGAAGGAAGCCTCTGACATGGCCGAGGTGCTGCTGTACCACCACATCCAGGGGCTGACCGACGGAGTGCGGGCCTTCGCCGACGGCTTGCGGCAGGCCGGGCATACCGTGCACACCCCCGACCTGTTCGAGGGCCGTACGTTCGGCAGCATCGAGGAGGGTTTCGGATTCGCGCGTGATACGGGATTAGACGCGATCCGCGGGCGCGGCGCCGCCGCGGCCGACGAGCTCGGTCCCGAGCTCGTGTACGCGGGATTCTCCTTCGGCGTGACGATCGCCCAGCGACTCGCGCAAACCCGGCCCGGTGCACGCGGGGCACTGCTCATGTACTCCTGTGTCCCGGTCGCGGAATTCGGGGAGGCGTGGCCGGAAGGGGTTCCGGTGCAGATCCACGGTAAGGAGGGCGACGAGTTCTTCGACGAGGATCTGCCGGCCGCACGCGAGCTCGCGGGCTCCGCGGCATCCGCCGAGCTTTTCGTCTATCCCGGTGACCAACACCTCTTCGCCGACTCCTCGCTCGACGCGTACGACCCTGAGGCATCCGCACTGCTGATGGAGCGGGTGCGCGCATTCCTCGCCGCCGTCTGACCGGCGCGGAACGCGGTGCGAGCCTTTGAGTCCGGCGCGGTCAAGATCGCGGTTCCCGCGCGTGGTTGCGGCATGGTTCGTGGGATGCGCCGCCGGGATGGCCTCGTCTGTGTGCGTGCGGTGCGGCTTAATCTGTCCGAATGCGACGCTTCGACGACGAAGACCTCACGGGCGCGGAGTTCCGCGAGTGCGACCTGAGTAGCGCGCGGCTGGTCGGCGTGATCATGCAGGACGTTGAGATCGACGGTCTGATCACCAACCTGGTGGTCAATGGCGTGGAGGTGATGTCGTACGTCGAGGCGGAGCTCGACCGCCGGCACCCCGTGCGGCTGCTGATCCGTTCCGATGAGCCGGCCGACCTGCGCGAGGCTTGGCGGCAGCTGAGGAACGCGTGGGCGGCGACTACCGAGCGGGCCAGATCCATGGCCGAGGGCAGCGAGGATCAGCGCGTCGACGGCGAGTGGTCGATGGTCGAGACTCTGCGGCATCTCGTCTTTGTGCACGACTCGTGGTTTCGGCGCTGCGTACTCGGGCTGACCGAGCCGTTCACGGCGATGGGACTGGCATCTCCGGCCGTGCCGGATCAGGAGGGGCTGGGGCTGGACAGGTCGGTCCGGCCGGGTCTCGACGAAGTGCTCACCGTGCGGGATCGGCAGGCGTCGGAGATTGCGGCGTGGCTGGCCGAGGTCACACCCCGGCAGCTCGCAAAGCCCGCACCGGTACCGGACGACGACAGATGGCCCCCGTATGCCAAGGGCCGGAGCGTGCGGCAATGCCTCGGCACTGTGCTCAACGAGGAAAGGGAACACCACGGTTTCTGCGTGCGCGATCTGGAAAAGCTGTCGCGTCGGGGGGCCTCGTAGGTGTGGTGATGAGCATCTCCCGCCAAGATCTTGGCCCGAGCGACGCGTGGCCGCCGTGTCGCGAAGGGTCGAACGGTTCGGAGGCGTCGAGTCAGCGCCTCATCAGGCCCTTCGGCTCGGCTCCATCAGCACGTGTCCTGTCGGCTGCTCAACCTCGTGCCCGGTGGCCCCAGGGTGAGGCGGCTGCCGGAGCCAAGATGGTTCCGTGAGCGCAGACGAAGACGCCGGTCGGCCGGTGCTGCGCATCGGCGGGCCGGACGACGCTGTAGCACTGATGAAGCTCAAGCAGCGGCTGGACGAAGAGACCTCGTTCATGCTCTTGGAGCCGCAAGAGCGGGATACTTCGATCCAGACTCTGACTCGTCATCTGGAAGAAGTGAGCCGGTCGGAGAATTCACTGGTGATCGTGGCCGACCGGCGCGGCGATCTGGCCGGATACCTGGAGCTGGCCGGGGGGAAGTTCGAGCGGAACCGGTTCACGACCCACGTCGTCATCGGTGTGCTGGCCGAAGCAAGCGGTAAGGGCGTCGGCACTGGATTGCTGGAGCAGGCAAAGCGCTGGGCGGCTGCCCGCGGCGTGCGTCGGATCGAGCTCAACGTGATGGCCCATAATCATCGGGCAATCGCGCTGTATGAGCGTGTGGGTTTCGTTCATGAAGGCCGTCGCGTGGACTGCTTGCTGATCGACGGCAAGTTCTGCGACGAGCTGTATATGGCCATGATCCTGCCGGGGTCGTTAGCGCCGTGACCGTCATGACCGCTGTCAAGCAGTCTGGCGCTCAGCGGCACGAGCGTGCACGACTCGCGGCATGATCGGACCCTATGCAGGGAGGCCGCATGCTCGTCAGTCGCACCACTGGAACTGCCAGTGTCGTCCCGGAACTGGTTTACGCGGATGTCGTCGAAGCCATTCAGTGGCTGTGTGAAACCTTCGGCTTTACCGAGCTGTGGCGGGCCGACGGGCATCGCGCCCGACTGGCGTTCGGCAATGGCGTGGTGATCGTCGCAGACCATGATCCCGACTACGGGCGGGCGGTGCCGGGCGGTTGTGGCCTGCGCAGCTACTCGATCATGGTCAAGGTCGAGGATGTCGACGCACATCATGATCATGCGTTGCAGCGAGGTGCCCGGATTCTGAGCCCGCCGACGGACTACTCATACGGGGAGCGGCAATACTCGGTCGAGGACCTGGCCGGCCACCACTGGACATTCACCCAAGCCATCGCCGACCTGGCCCCTGAGGATTGGGGTGGAACGTCGAAGATGCTGGCCACCGGCGATCAATGAGGACGACGGTATTTCCGGGCGGTGCTCAAGCGCACGCTTACCTGCTACTCAGTGCTTCGCACTCGGCCCCAGCACAGGTAGATCAGCGCGCCAAGCGCGTTGAGAGAGAGGAACCGCCAGACGGTCTTGCTGCCGCGAATCTGGCTGGCGGGACGACGACGAAGATCGTTCTGCGCGAGCGCAACGACCGCGAGCGAGAGCGCGATGAACCCGACGATCTCAGCCTGTTCACGTGGAGGGCGCTGGCTGAATCGTGTCTTTGTCACTGGTGGCCTCCTTTGCTGCTGGCGAGCGTGTTGGCGTGCCCCCGAGGAGTGGGCCCGAGTGAGCCGTGCATCAGGGTCCCAGAGCCTACGCATGGGCGGCCGCTGGTCGGGCCGCGACCGCCGGGTGGGTCACTCGTGGTCAGGTGAGGCGGCCTCGTCTGAGGTGAGCAGTATGACGTTGCCGTCAGGATCGTCGACCATCGCGGCGAACGGTCCCGTGGTCTTCGTCGGCGGCATTCTGCCGTGGTAGCCGGCCCTGGTGAGCTCGAGCCACTTCTCCGTGACGGCGGAGTCCTCGCCCACGTAGAACTCCAGCAGTTGCTGGTAACCGGAAGTCGGTCGCGTCCAGTTCTTGTCATAGGCTGACGCGAAGCTTGTGGTGAGCAAGAGGCTGACTCCGCTACCCATTCGGTGGACAACGACGGGTCGATTCGCCGGCGGGTCGGGGATGTTTAGTCCGAGCGTTCGATAGAACTGCACGGACGCCTCGAGATCCTGCACCTCGAGGACCACCATGCTGAGCTGCAACTCCACGGGTGCATTGTTCATCGACCCACGGTCGCTGTCCATCGCACGTGGATGGATCACCTATCGGACGGAAGTGTTCGGTGCCCGTCCCCTAGTCGGGCTAGTTGTTAATCGCCGCGACGACAATCCACACGACGAACGCGACCATGGACACGATGCCGAGCCAGAACCCCCACTTGGCTTTCGCGCCGTTGTCCCACGCGACCGCGCCGAAGATGATCGCCAGGATCGCGCCGGGCACCAACCAGCCCGCCGAGACCACAGCGAGGATGCCGAGCACCAGTGCGGCGACGGCGAGCCCCTCGTGACGCTTCGGCCCCTGTGGGTACGGGTACGGCGGCTGGTACTGCCAGGGCGGGTACGGGTACGGCGGTGGCGGCTCATGGGGTTGCGGGGCACTCGGGTAGCCGGGCGGCGGATCGGTCACGACGACTCCCCCTTGGATGTAAGGGGGGAATCGTCGCGCCGCGCTGCGTGCCTGTCAACACGCGCTACGCTGCGCGTTCCCGTTCCCCCGCGCCACGTACCCGCTGCGCTTGCGGCGCTTGACCAAGATTGGATGCCGCGCCGGGCGTGTACGGGACGGGTCGCCTCGGCATAGCACCGAACATGACCACCAGGCGCGACATCAACTCATGACCAGCACAGCGCACGACATTCGGTGCGGACGCGAGCCTCGATCGCGTCAGGGGTCATGTGGAAGCCGCAAACGCCCGGAAATATGCGGTGATCTTATCCACTTCGAAGGATGTTCAGACCGATAATGCTAGTTGAGTTCCGGTCACCCGCCGTAAACCGAAAACCATGGGTCAGCGGCATTTCCCGAATTCGCTGGTTTGCCGCTGTGAATACGCCAACGACGCTTGACGCCGCGTTCTTCCAGTGTCACGCTCCCGCCCAACGAACGGCCCGGTTGTCCAATTCTTATGTGCGCGGCCAAGCCGTGGTACGCGTGCTGCTGCACGCCCGATCCGCGGTCACACGCGACGGTTCTGACGCAGAGTGGGGGACGCCATGCGGGGGGTGAGAGTAGCCGAACTGATCGCAGTTGCCGCTGCCGGAACGTGCCTGCTCGCGGCTTGCAGCTCCTCTGGATCGGGCAGCTCCACGGGCAGGTCATCCGCCACGGCGTCTGCCACTACCGCTGGCGCAGCGTCTGCTGCGGTGGGCTCGTCGTCGGCCGCGCCGATCAGCGGTGCGGCCCTCGCCTCGAAAATGCAGGCCGGTGCCGCCAATCTGCGATCAGCGTATGTCATCGTCACGACAACCGCGGCCGGGCAGACGGTGACTGCGCAGGGGAAGGCGCGATTCGCCAGCGGGAAGGTGACCGGAGAGGATATGACTGCACGCCTCGGTGCCGAAACCATCGGCATGCGCCTTGCTGGCAACTCGATCTACATCAAGCTCCCGCCGGACGCAGGTCTGCCAGCCGGCAAACCGTGGGTGAACCTCAGCGCGGCAGGGAGCGACCCGACGTTGAGTCAGCTTGCCGCGTTAGTGAAGTCGTCGCTCGCCAACGCGTCAGTCAACGGAGATATGGCGTACGCGCGCGCCGTGACGAATGTCAAAGACCTCGGCCCGGCCACGGTCAACGGCATTCCAACCACGAAGTACTCCTATGTCATCGACGTCTCTAAGGCCCCGAGCACCGACTTCACCAAGATCCTTACGCAGGCCGGCGTCAGCCGGGTGCCGGTCGACCTGTGGCTTGACGCCCAGGACCGCCCCGTGCTGGTGACTGAGGGCACCACCGTCGCGGGGAAGCCGACGTCAACCAAGGTCCTGTACGAAAAGCTCAACGAGCCCGTCAGTATCACCGCGCCGCCGGCCGATCAGATCGCCAGCTGACCACACCGACATTAGCGCGGCCATTCCGTCAGTCATTCGATCACGTGACGACATGCGTCCGGCACATGCTGCGGTGGCATTCCGATGTCCGGTTCCGTCTTGGTTAGCGCCCTGACTCGTGCCGGCTCGGGTTTCCACGGAGCTTCGGACCGGGGCTGCCCGGGATTAACGACGGATCGTCGTTATTCCTTTAAGCCCTATGTCGAACCGGAGGACATCCGGGAATCCGACACCGCCTTTGGAAAATGCGCCCCGGAGCCTCCACGCAAGTATATTGCCGTCCACGAAACGTAAGGAACGCAAGTCCGCTCATTCATCAGGTCGCGACTCGACGGTCAGTCGCGGCCCTGGTCAGAACTCGCGGCGAGGCCGCGCTGCTGTGTGCCGTGGCGGCTCTGAGCGTGCGCACGCCGTGCCGAGTCGCAGCAAGATCGCACATGTCTCGCACGGTCGCGGTCACCACACCGTGCCGCATACGTGCTGGGCAACCCGGTAACCGAGTTCGGCGGTGTCCTCTGGCCTGAAGATCAGGTTGAATCGGCCGAGCACCGACGAGGCGCCATCGACGAGCAGGTAGAACGCACGGATGCCTGCCTCCTGCTAGGCGACCAGTTCGTTGTGTTGTTCGGTGAAGTGCTCGAAGTACGCGTCGCCACGGTCGGAGATCGATCGGGCGAAGAACGCTCGATTGGCCAGCTCGAACACCAGCACCGCGGATGCGTGGTCGGGTCGAAGAAGCTGCAGCTGAGGCACTGTTGCGTGTTTCTTCGCGTGGATGTTGTCTAGCCTGACCCTGGCGTTGAGCGCGGCGTTCCAGGTTGGCTTGGAGGGTGTCGAGGCTTGCTGCACGACGCTGGGCGTCTTGGCGAAGCGCCAGACCGCGCTGTGCTGCCGCTTGGGCCTCGCGCCGCCGCGAGGCCGATTCCGCGCCTGGAAATGATCGGTGCGTTGGATCAAGGCTTCGAACGCGTGGCTTGGCAACTGGTCCTAGGCATCTCCGTACTCACGCGAGAATGCGTCCGAGGTGAGGAGCCCCACCGAGCGGCCACAGCGATGATCGTGTCCGGGTGCGTCTGCGTCGGCCGGATGGGTGTCCTGTAGCTCGTAGTGGGCGTGATCGAGACGGACGCGGCGTAGGTGGTGCGTCTATGTCATCCCGAGGTCCCGTGCGAATGCCAGCTCTACCGCCTGATCCTCGAACACTTCATGCCACACTATGTGGCTTATTGCCCCATTGATTGGGGTGGTCGAATTCCACGTTCCCAGTTCGCGTGTGTATCCACTGCTTCTTGTCGTCGAACCTCTTGAGATTTCCGCGCGCCGTCTTGATTCGGCCGTTGATGTCCATTGTTAAGGCGCTATAGAGCGGATTGTAGGCACCCGGCCAGTCGTTGGGGCTCTTCGCCTTCGTGAGAATGCCCCTGGACTTGAGCTTTTTCAGGTCTTTCAGGTACTCGCGGGCGATTTCATTGACCTTGGCCGTCGCCTTGAAATACGCGTCGCCGGCGGCTATCCACGCGTCTTCCTGCTGTTTGGTGGGCCGTTGGATCAGTGCGAACTTGGTATCGACAGCGTCGAACTTGGTTTCGGCGGCCTCGAACGCGTCGAGCGCGGCGCCGAGCCCCATCTCCTTGAGCTTGTTGTCCTTCCACACGTCTTTGCCACCGTTGCGCTTGGCAGCCTCCGCTTTGGCTTCAACCCAGTCCTTCCGAAGACTCATGACGCCTCCCTTGACGCTTGCAGATCGGGAGCCCAACGCCGCGCAGCCCCCTCTCCGGCGGAATATGGGTTCCCCACAAACCAGGACGGGCGAGACCCTAGGGCTCCGATCTCGCGAATGCATCCGTGCCAGCACGGGGAAGTTCGCACCGCCCCTGGCGAGTAAGCGTTCGCGTGATTCATTCCAATCTCACGCGGGGCCGAACACGGGGTCGAGCCGGACGAGCCCGGTGGGCAGGTCGTCCCAATCGGCAAGCCCAGCAATGACGCGGAACGGCGTGGCGAAAAGGAACGCTTGGGCTCGCGCGTCGAGTTCCAGGCCCCACGTGAGCAGCTGCCTTGCGTGGCGTGGCTGTCCAAGGCGTGTCTGGCGTCGGCCAGTTGCGAGGCAGGTGAAGCGGCTGACGAGGATCGCCCCTCGAAAGCACAGGTCAGTGGGCGGGTTCGCGGTTGCTGGGCTGATCCTCGGGCCGATCGGGGTGCTCTGGGCTGCGCTCGCGTTCGACCGTGCGGAGATTGAGCCCGGCCGTGAGGCGCGCCGTTCGTGGTGGCGTCGAACCACTGCCCGGTACTGGTTGGGCTAGGGCGCTCGTTGACGACTGCGGGCGCTTCTACCTAGGCGGTCGAGCCGCCCGCCTTAATTGACGCTGCAGGCGGGGCGCGCCCACCCATGTGCGGTGCACTGCTCAAGCATGCGGCGCCACAGCGCCGGATCAGTTCACACTCCGTAGCAGATAAATGCCGATCGTCTCGCTGCCACTGATGCGGCTGACCTCTCCTGTCTCGCTCGTCAAACCGGTGAAGCTGAAGACATAACCGACGTGCTCTAGGCGCCAGCCCACTGCCTCCACAGCGGCCAGCCACGGGGCTGCGTACCCCGACCGAACCCGTAATTCCAGGAACCCGTCGCCACGCTCCCTGGCCGCGGTAGCGCTGTCGATGAGCTGTCTCCCCACCTCCTGGTCGGCCACGTCCTGGTCGGCCCTCTTCGGGTAGGTCATGGCGAATCCTTCCTGTCTGACACCAGCTAGATTCCGGTCGCCAACCTCGTCGCGCACCGCGCGATGGTTATCGCAACGTGAGTCTCGCCCTTGGCGAACTCGCCTGCGTTACGTCCGCACTCGGTGACCGGTTCGACGACCAGGATCGCGTTTTGACGCAACCCAGGGCAGGCTGACGTATTGGACGCGATGTCAGGGCACGTACCTTAAGGGGCGATTCGGTCGCGCAGGACACTCTAGATCTTCGAACAGTTGTTCGATATCGTGCGTGAGTCGCCCGCGTGTCAGGCTCGGCATCCCGCAGCACCTGGCGGCGCTCGACCTGTGGGGCCGGGATGTCGGCGGCGAATGGTGGGCGCTGGTCGTCTGGAACGTGCAGACGACACCGCCGGGCGGTGGCCATCCTGTCCCTGTGTGGTGCGCGGCGTGGGTGCTCGGCCGATGTGTGGAACAACCGTTACAACCGGTTGAGTACTTCGAGGTGCGGCGCATGCAGCTTGGCGCCGAGCCGGCCGAATGGCCCGCGCCGGTCGACCGTCCCGGCGCGCACTGGCGCGGCTAACTACCTCGGAGTCCTCGACGGCGGCGAGCCGCAGCTACCAGCCGAGGCCGGCAGGGCGTGGGGAACGGAGCAGGGCAGCGCCTACGGCTGATCGAGGCGGGCGGAC
>JBPYES010000060.1:0-3531 GCA_051984825.1 Jatrophihabitantaceae bacterium | reverse complement strand
TACATCAAGCCGCCGGGGAACGTCGACGTGGCAATGGTGGCGCCCAAGGGCCCCGGCCACCTCGTGCGGCGGCAGTTCGTCGATGGCAAGGGCGTACCGGTGCTCGTCGCTGTCGAGCAGGACGCCTCGGGGAGCGCGTTTCCGCTTGCGCTCTCGTACGCGAAGGCGATCGGCGGCACCCGCGCCGGCGCGATCAAGACGACGTTCACCGAGGAGACCGAGACCGACCTGTTCGGCGAGCAGGCGGTGCTCTGCGGCGGCGTGTCGGCGCTCGTGTCGCGGGCGTTCGAGACGCTGACCGAGGCGGGCTACGCCCCGGAGGTCGCGTACTTCGAGTGCCTGCACGAGCTGAAGCTGATCGTCGACCTGATGTACGAGGGCGGCATCGCCAAGATGCGCTGGTCGGTCTCCGATACCGCTGAGTACGGCGACTATGTGTCCGGGCCGCGGGTCGTCGACGAGCACGTCAAGGACAACATGCAGCGCATCCTCGGCGAGATCCGCGACGGCTCGTTCGCGGCGCGGTTCATCGCCGACCAGGACGCCGGCGCGCCGGAGTTCACGGCGCTGCGCGCCAAGGCCGAGCAGCACCCGATCGAGGAGGTCGGCAAGAGGCTGCGCGGGCTGATGAGCTGGGTGACGACGGACGACGACTACACCGAGGGAACCGCCGCGCGATGAGGGACGAAGGCGACAGCGAGCGAGCATCGCAGCGAGCGAATGCGAGCGAGGAGCGGAACGAGCGCGGAGCCGAGCAGTGAGATTGGCGGTCATTCCCGGCGATGGCATCGGGATCGAGGTCACCGCGCAGGCATTACGCGTGCTGACGGCCGTCGTCCCGGGTCTCGAGGCGAACCATTACGACCTGGGTGCCGCCCGTTGGCATCGCACCGGGGAGACGCTGCCGGACTCCGTGCTGGATGAGCTGCGCGAGCACGACGCAATCCTGCTCGGAGCCGTGGGCGATCCCTCGGTGCCGTCAGGTGTGCTGGAGCGTGGGCTGCTGCTGCGGCTGCGCTTCGAGCTCGACCACTACGTCAACCTTCGTCCAGCCAAGCTGTATCGGGGTGTGACCACACCGCTTGCCGGATCGCCGGAGATCGACTTCGTGGTGTACCGGGAGGGCACCGAGGGCCCGTACGTGGGCAACGGCGGGGTGCTCCGCAGGGGAACGCCGCACGAAGTCGCGACGGAGGTCAGCGTCAACACGGCGTTCGGGGTCGAACGCGTCGTGCGCGCGGCGTTCGACCGCGCCCGCACGCGGCCCCGCAGGCATCTGACCCTGGTGCACAAGAACAACGTTCTGGTTTATGCAGGCGGCCTGTGGAAGCGGACCGTGGACGCGGTAAGCGCGGAGTACCCGGATGTCACCGTGGCTTACCAGCACGTCGATGCCGCGACGATCTATCTGGTCACCGACCCCGGCCGCTACGACGTGATCGTCACCGACAATCTGTTCGGCGACATCATCACCGACTTGGCTGCGGCCGTGTCGGGCGGCATCGGGCTGGCCGCGTCGGGCAATGTCGACCCGTCGCGGCGTAACCCGTCGATGTTCGAGCCAGTCCACGGCTCGGCGCCCGACATCGCCGGCCAAGGCAAAGCCGATCCGACGGCCGCAGTCCTGTCTACAGCAATGCTGCTGGATCACCTGGGCTTGCCGGACGCCGCGGCCCGGGTCGACGCCGCCGTGGCTGCCGACCTCGCGAGCCGCGATTCCCACAACCCGGGTACCACGTCCGAGATCGGGGAGCGACTGGCCAAGGCGGCGGCATGACCGACACGCTCAGCCTGCTCGAACGCACGCTCGGGCAGACCGAGGCGGTCATCGCTGCAATCCGGCCGGAGCAGGCGATGCTGCCCACGCCGTGTCCACAGTGGACGGTCCATGACATCGTCGAGCACATCGTCGGCGCTGATCTGCGCAACTTCACGGCGGTGGCGCGCGGCGAGACGATCGACTGGGCAGCGCCACCGGAACCGCTCGGCGACAAGTGGACGGCACAGTTCCGGGTCGGCGCCCACGGGTTGCTCGCGACGTGGCATCTGCCGGGCGCACCAACCGCACGGGCCGACCAGCAGATCGCCGAGCTCACCGTTCATGACTGGGACCTGGTCACCGCCACCGCCGTCGAAGTGCCGCTCGATGACGAGCTCGCCGAGCACGCGCTGGCCTGGTCGCAAAACCTGCTCCGCCCCCAGCACCGTGGCCCGGACAAAGCGTTCGGGTATGAGGTGCCGGTGCCGGCCGATGCCACGGCGTATGCCCGGTTGGTCGGGTGGTTCGGCCGCAATCCGGCCTGGCGTCCCGCGTAGCCGCGAGTCAGGCCACGGCGTCCAGGCGTGCGCGCTGGTCGGCGTTCAGGGTCAGCCGCACGCCGGCGAGTGCCTCGTCGAGCTGCGCCACGGAACTGCATCCGACCATCGGCGTGATTGCCGCCTCGCCGCTGACCAGCCAGGCCAACACGACCTGATTGCGGGTCGCGCCGTGCTCGGCGGCTACCTCGTCGAGGACGGCCAGTCGGCGGGTGTTGCCGACATGGTCGTACGCCTCGCCCAGCCGATCGGAGTGCACGTAGCCGCCCTTGAGCAGCGGGCTGTACACCCAGACGTCCAGGCCGTGCGCGGCCGCATAGTCGAGCGTTTCGTCGGTAACCCATCCGAAGCGCTGCGACTGGTAGGCGACCGGAGCGCTCGGACGCGGCTGCAGGTACGAGTGCATCAACTGCAAGATGGTGAACCCGGGCCAGCCGCCGGCTGCGTGTCGCGACTGTTCGACCCGCCATGTGGGCCAGTTCGAGCAGCCGACCCGCCCCACCACGCCGTCGGCGACGAGCGACCCGAACGCTTCCATCGTCTCCTCGACGGGCACGGACCGATCCTCGACATGCGCCCAGTACAGGTCGAGGTGGTCGGTGCCCAGTTGGCGGAGGCTGCGCTGCACGGCGTCCTTGATCGTCGCTGCGGAGAGGCCTTCGAGGTGGTCGGGATAGCCGCCAGGGACGAGCGGCTGCGCCCCGACCTTGGTGCTGAGGTACACGCGCTCGCGCATGCCGGGACGCGCGGCCAGCCAACGGCCGAGCAACGCCTCACTCTGGCCCCCGAAGCCGCTGGGATCCGACCAGAACGAGTAATTGTCGGACGTGTCGATCATGGTGCCGCCCGCGTCGACGAATCGGTCGAGGATATCGACGGATGTGCGCTCGTCGGTGCGCGTCCCGAAATACATTGCCCCCAGTACGAGTGGTGTCATGCCACTCAGCCTGCCGCGTCCATGCGGGCCCGCTGTTCGGTGGTTAGGGTCAGCCGCGCGCCGGCCAGTGCCTCGTCGAGCTGTGCGGGGGTGCTAACCCGGACGATCGGCGTGATTGCCGGACTGCCGCCGATGAGCCAGGCCAGCACGACCTGGTTGCGCGACACGCCCAGTTCGGCGGCCACCTCGCTGAGGACGGCCAGCCGCCGGGTCGTGCCGGGGTGGTCGTAGCCCTCGGCCAGCGGCCGGTCGGCGCGCACGTACGCGCCCTCGATCAG
>JBPYES010000059.1:0-10221 GCA_051984825.1 Jatrophihabitantaceae bacterium | reverse complement strand
AGCCGCAGCCGTCCGGGATCGGCAAGCAACGAAAAGACGTCCGCGGCGTCGGCGATGTCCCGGTCCGCCGGCAGCAGCACCGCGCGATCGGAGTACACGACATCGCGCGCCACACCTGAAGAGCTGTTCACATGTTCAATCTTGCAGGAGACTGCCGCGATCCGCCAACGAGCCGGCGTTGCTCACCAGCTCGTGTACATCGGCCGGCCCTCCGCGTAACCCGACGCACTCTGCACTCCGATGAGCGCGCGTTCCGCGAATTCCGGCAGGTTGGTCGCACCCGCGTATGTGCATGCAGACCGCACGCCGGCGGCAATCGTGTCGATGAGGTCCTCAACGCCAGGACGTAGCGGATCGAGATACATGCGGCTGCTCGAAATCCCCTCATCAAACAGCGCCTTGCGTGCCCGCTCAAACGCCCCGGCGCCAGTGGTCCGGCTCGCGACCGCACGGGCAGACGCCATGCCGAAGCTCTCCTTGTACCTGCGGCCGTCCGGGGTCTCGTGCAAATCCCCTGGCGATTCATAGGTTCCCGCGAACCAGGAGCCGACCATCGCCGCAGACGCCCCGGCCGCCAGCGCCAGGGCAGCATCGCGCGGATGCCGCACGCCCCCGTCCGCCCACACGTGCTTGCCGAGCTCACGCGCGGCCGCCGCGCACTCGAGCACAGCGGAGAACTGCGGGCGGCCCACGCCGGTCATCATTCGCGTGGTGCACATCGCCCCCGGCCCGACGCCGACCTTGACGATGTCCGCACCGGCTGCCACCAGGTCGCGCACGCCGTCTGCGGACACAACGTTGCCTGCAACCACGGGTACGGACGGCGAGAGTGACCGCACGGCAGCGAGTGCGTCGAACATGCGCTGCTGGTGTCCGTGGGCGGTGTCGATAACCAGCACGTCGACGCCCGCGTCGAGCAGCTCGGCCGCCTTGGCCCGCACGTCGCCGTTCACCCCGGTGGCCGCGGCCACCCGCAGCCGGCCGGACCCGTCGACCGCCGGCCGATACAGCGTCGCCCGCAACGCTGCCGTCTTGGTGAGCACGCCCCGGAGCCGTCCGGTTCCGTCGACCACGGGAGCCAGCCGCCGGTTAGCCGCATCGAGTAGTTCGAACGCCTTCTGCGGGGACACCGTGTCCGGCAGCGTCAGCACCGGCGCCGACATCACGCGGCGCAGCTGGGCGAACCGATCGGCGCCCAGGCAGTCGGTCTCGGTCGCGACGCCGATAGGCCGGTCGTCCTCGACGACGATCACCGCGCCGTGTGCGCGCTTCGGCAGTAGCGCCAGCGCGTCGCCCACCGGGCTGTGCGGCGCCAACGTCAGCGGGGTGTCGAACACGGTGTGCCGCGACTTGACCCAGGACACCACGTCCCGCACCACGGGCGCGGGGATGTCCTGGGGCAGCGCGACCAGACCGCCCCGGCGGGCCACGGTCTCCGCCATGCGGCGCCCTGCCACCGCGGTCATGTTCGCGACGATTATGGGGATCGTCGCGCCGCTACCGTCCACGGTCGAAAGGTCGACGTCGAACCGGGAACCGATCTCGGACCGGGCCGGCACCATGAAGACGTCGTCGTAGGTCAGCTCGAACGGCGGGACAGGGTCAACGAAGCGCACAACGTTATGAGTGTAGGGCCCGGCGAGTCAGGGCGGGCCGGCACCCATAAAGCGACGGACTCGGAAGTCTCGGCCGACTACGCTCGAAGTGTGACTCTCGCTGTGCTTGACATCGACGGTGTCGTCGCCGATGTGAGGCACCGTCTGCACCACTTGCAGAGCCGCCCGAAGGACTGGGGCGGCTTTTTCGCGGCCGCTGGCGACGACACCCCACTGGACGAAGGCGTGGCGCTGGCCAACGACCTCGCCCGGCAACACGAGGTCGCGTGGCTGACCGGACGGCCCGAATGGCTCCGTGCGATCACTACTCGATGGCTGGACGGCCATGGGCTGCCGCCCGGCGAACTGTTCCTACGCGGCAACGGGGATCGACGTCCAGCACGGCTGTACAAGTTGGGTGTTCTGCGCCGGCTCGCGACGCGGCAGATCGCTGCGTTCGTCGACGACGACGTGGAGGTTGTCGAGGCCGCCCAGCAGGCGGGTTACCCCGCGGTGCTGGCTGACTGGGTGTCGCGTGCCCCGATATTGCACGACGCGCAAGAGCGGCTCGGCCGCACCTGAGCCATGTACGGTCCATTGCCACCCGACCGGCTGCGGCGCATCTTCCTGGCGACCGTCACGACAGCCTCGTTGGTGTTCATCCCCTGGATCGGATACCTGGCTACGTCACTCCCCGATCGGCACGTGGCCGGCCAGTGGAAGTCAGCCTGGGTCGGCTTCGACATCGTGCTTGTCGCTTGCCTGGCCGGGACGGCGTGGTGCGCGTGGAGGCGCCGGCAGCTGCTCGTTCCGGCCGCGATCGTCACCGCCACGCTGCTCGTCTGCGACGCGTGGTTCGACGTGCTGCTCGACTGGGGCACCCCCGACGTGTGGTGGTCCGTCGCCACCGCGGTGCTCGTCGAGTTGCCGCTGGCCGCGCTGCTGCTGTGGGTCGCTGCCCGGTTGCTCCGGTTGATCCAGCGCGTACGGTGGCGCGAACTCGGCCAGGACGGTGAGCTACCGTCCATGTGGAGCATCCCGCTCATGGAATTACTGCACAGCGACCAGTCGTAAGCATCCGGTAGTACCGACCCTGCACGCAAGTGACACTGACACGGATGTGCCGTGGTACTTTGCACTGTATGTCCTAGGACACGCCTTCTCGGCAGTCTTGAATAACTGGCACATCTATTCCGCCGAGAGCACACTCATGTTGAAGCCAACTGCAAGCGATTACAGGAAGAAATATGCTCACCGACGCTCAACCGGCCCGTCCGATGCGCGCGTGTACGCATAATCCGCCGTGTCCGCCGGCCGATGCGCTAGATCGCGACGCTGCGCACGTCGTGGCGGCGCACCCGGAGCAGGGCTGGAGCCTGCTTTGTAACGGCGTCGTTCTCTTCGAAGACACGGGCGAGCTGCTGCCCGACGGGCAGAGCATTGCGGCGCGTCGCAGCGAGCTGCTCGCGGCCGCTGCCCACCGTCAAGCTAGCTGACGCTAAGCCACCCGCCGCCCCGACATAGATCGAGGGCGGACGGTCCGCGCGCGATGAGCGCGCAGGCGAAGACAAGGTACCGGCAGTCATCCGAGGCTGCGCGCCGACCGGAGGTCCAGGCGCGCGCGATGAGCGCTCGCGCGAAGAGCCCGCCGGCCGCGCGAGCGCAGCGAGCTTGCGTGCGGCGCGAGGTACCCGCCCGAAGGGCGGTACCCAGCGACGCTCCCCGCGAACGAGTTATGCGTACTCCGCTACCGGCGGGCACGCGCATACTAGGTGCCGGTCGCCGTATGCGCCGTCGATGCGCCGCACCGGTGACCAGTACTTCGCGTTGGGCTCGACGCCGTCGGGGTAGACGGCCTGTTCCCGCGAATACGGGTGGTTCCATTCGCCGGTGAGGCAGCTGGCGGTATGCGGCGCGTTGCGCAGCGGATTGTCGTCGGCGGGCCACTCGCCCGAGGCGAGCTGCTCGATCTCGGCCCGGATCGCGATCATCGCAGCGACGAACCGGTCTAGTTCGCGCAGGTCCTCCGACTCGGTCGGCTCGACCATCAGCGTGCCCGCCACGGGGAACGACATGGTCGGGGCGTGGAAGCCGTAATCGATCAAGCGCTTGGCAACGTCGTCGACGGTCACGTCGGTATCGCGGGTGATCTGACGTAGGTCGAGGATGCACTCGTGGGCGACCAGCCCCTGCGCGCCCGTGTAGAGCACCGGATAGTGCGGGGCCAGCCGGCGAGCGAGGTAGTTGGCGGACAAGATCGCGATTCCGGTGGCCCTGGTCAGACCCGCCGGCCCCATCAGGCGCAGATACGCCCAGGTGATCGGCAGGATCGACGCGGAACCCCAGGGCGCGGATGCGATCGCGCCGCTTCCCGTCTCCGGCCCGGCGGCGGGTTGCAGCGGGTGATTCGGCAGGTACGGCGCGAGGTGTTCGCGCACCGCGACGGGTCCGACTCCCGGGCCGCCACCTCCGTGCGGGATGCAGAACGTCTTATGCAGGTTGAGATGCGAGACGTCGGCGCCGAACTTGCCGGGACGGGCGAGCCCGACCATCGCGTTAAGGTTCGCGCCGTCGACGTACACCTGCCCACCCGCGTCGTGCACCATCGCGCACACGTCGGTGATGTGATCTTCGAAGACGCCGTGCGTGGACGGGTAGGTGATCATCAGCGCGGCCAGGGCGTCGGCGTGCTCGGAGATCTTGGCGCGCAGGTCGTCGAGGTCGATCTCGCCCTCGTCACCGGACGTCTTGACCACGACGACGCGCATGCCGGCGAGTACTGCGCTCGCTGCGTTGGTGCCGTGCGCGCTGGCGGGGATCAGGCACACGTTGCGGTGCGCGTCGCCACGGCCGCGGTGGTAGGCGGCGATCGCGAGCAGGCCCGCGAACTCTCCCTGCGCGCCGGCGTTCGGCTGCAGCGACACCGCGTCGTACCCGGTGATCTCCGCGAGCCACTTGGTCAGATCGTCGAAGAGCTGCGCGTACCCGTCCCATTGGCCGGCGGGCGCGAACGGGTGCAGGTTCGCGAAGCCGGGCAGGCCGATCGGCTCCATCTCCGTGGTCGCGTTGAGTTTCATAGTGCAGGAGCCGAGGGGGATCATGCCGCGATCCAAAGCGTAGTCCCGATCGGCCAGCCGCCGCAGGTAGCGCAGCATGGCTGTCTCAGAACGATGCGCCGAAAATACAGGATGGCTGAGGAACACCGAGGTGCGCGCCAGCGACGACGGCAGCGGCTGCTCTACGTCCAACCGCTCGACGTCCGTGTAAACGAGCCCGAGCCCGAACGCGCGCCACACCGAGACCAGGTGCCCGCGACGGGTGACCTCGTCGCACGAGATGCCAATCGTGTCGTCGTCGATCAGGCGCAGGTTGATGCCTTCGGCCAGCGCAGCCGACACGACGGCACGCGCGCGTCCCGGTGCGTGCACCGTGATCGTGTCGAAGAAGGGCACGTCGTCGACCTCGACGCCGGCTTCGCGCAGCCCGGCTGCGAGGATGCCGGCGAACCGGTGGACGCGCTGCGCGATGGCAGTCAGCCCGTCCGGCCCGTGGTAGACGGCGTACATGCTTGCGATGTTGGCGAGCAGCACCTGCGCGGTGCAGATGTTGCTGGTGGCCTTCTCGCGCCTGATGTGCTGCTCGCGGGTCTGCAGGGCAAGCCGGTACGCGGGCGCGCCGTCGGCGTCGACCGACACGCCGACAAGGCGGCCGGGCAGTTGCCGTTCCAGGCCGGACCGTACCGCGATGTATGCCGCATGGGGGCCGCCGAACCCGATCGGCACACCGAAGCGCTGCGTCGTGCCCACGGCGATGTCCGCCCCGGTGTCGCCGGGTGCCGCGAACAGGGTGAGCGCGAGCAGGTCGGCCGCCACCACCGCAAGCGCTCCGCGCGCATGCGCCGCCTCGACGATGGGGCGCAGGTCGCGGACCGTGCCGGACGCACCGGGGTATTGCACGAGCACGCCGAAGACCTCGCCGTCCGGCAATGGCGAAGCGAAGTCGTGGACGATCACGTCGAGCCCGATCGCTCGGGCGCGCGTCTGCACGACGGCCAGTGTCTGCGGCAGCACGTCGACGTCGACGACGAACACGTCACCGGACTTCGCCACCCGGTGTGCCAGCGTCATTGCTTCGGCGGCAGCGGTGCCTTCGTCGAGCAGTGACGCGCCAGCGATGGGCAGACCGGTGAGATCCTCCACCATGGTCTGGAAATTCAGCAGTGCCTCCAGGCGGCCCTGGCTGATCTCCGGCTGGTACGGGGTGTAGGCGGTATACCAGGCAGGGTTCTCCAGGACGTTCCGGCGAATCACCGGCGGGGTGATCGTGTCGTAGTAGCCGAGCCCGATCATCGACGTGGTGACCCGGTTGCGAGCGGCCAGGTCGCGCAGTTCCGCGGCGACCTCGGCTTCGGAGGCCGCCGGGGGCAGCGCAAGCGCTAGCTTCTCCCGGATGCTCGCGGGTATCGCGTCGCCGAGCAGGTCGTCGAGTGACGAGTAGCCGACCGCCTCGAGCATCCGATGCTGGTCGGCCTCAGTGATGCCGATGTGCCGCGACGCGAATTCGCTCGAGCGCTCGAGATCAAACAGGCTCTTCATCCGGCTAGCGCCCTTCTGACGCGACGGTGGCCACCCGCGCCGTGCGGCACGCGTGCCCCCGTCTGTCGGGCGGGTGCCCTCCAGAGCGGCCTCGTACGCGCGGTCCGGGTGCCTGAGAGGTTCCGGGGAGGTTGCCCCTTCGGCGCCGCACCAGACGTGCTGAGCGGACTCTCCCGCGCGTGTTCAGCGGCCTACGTCGACGGTACCAGCCGGGGCCCGCAGGCCGGCTCAGGCGCTGGCCGTACGTTGCTGGCGGCGCTGGGCCAGTTCGTCTGCCAGCGGCACCCGAGTGCTGACCTCTGTGCCGTCGGCCCGTTCGCCGGGCAACTGCGCCAGCGATCCGACCAGCTCACGAAGCGCGCCGCTGACGGCGATTCCGAAAACGCCTTGCCCACCGCGGAGGAGGTCGACGACCTCTTCGGAGGACGTGCACTCGTACACGGTGGTGCCGTCGGAGAGCAAGGTGAGCTGCGCGAGGTCCTCGACGCCGCGCGCACGCACGGTGTCGACGGCGGTGCGGATGTTCTGGAGAGAGACGCCGGTGTCAAGCAGCCGCTTCACGACCTTGAGGACGAGGATGTCCTTGAACGAGTAGAGCCGCTGGCTGCCCGAGCCGGTGGCCGAGCGGATCGAGGGTTCGACCAGCCCCGTCCGGGCCCAATAGTCGAGCTGCCGATATGTGATACCCGCGGCGGCGCAGGCGGTTGGTCCGCGATAGCCGATGTGGTCGCCGGGCGTCCCGACCGGATCGGCGAAGAGCGTCTCTTGCCGTGGCGCGTCATCGGCCATCAGGGCGCCTCCTCACGGCTTCACGCATGCGGCGAGATGGCGGGCATCCGCCGCAGCATTTCTGTCGATCTGCCGACCGTAAGACGGTCGCCGATGCCGGTCAATGCGACGCGCCGGGCATCGTCATCTCATCCGGAGGTTGAGAGTACCGCGGGCCTAACCGCCTGATGCGAAGTCCTCGGGCGAAACGTTGTCCAGGAACTCCCGGAACCGCTCGACCTCATCCTCCTGCTCGTCGGGGATTTCGATGCCGGCGGCGTCCAGCACAGCGTCCGAACCGAGGATCGCGACGTCGCAGCGCAGCGCCAATGCGATGGCATCCGACGGCCGGGCGCTGACGCTCACCCCGCCGTTGAACCGCAGCTCTGCGTAGAAGACGTCATCGCGGAGCTCGGTGATGTGCACTGCCTCTAGCCGCACCCCGAGCGCCTTGATCACGTCTCGCATGAGGTCGTGTGTAAGCGGACGTACGGTCTGAACGCCCTGCTGCTGGAATGCGATTGCCGAGGCCTCGACAGCGCCGATCCAGATCGGCAGGTAGCGCACGCCGTCCTCTTCGCGCAGCAGGACTACCGGCTGGTTGGCCGGCAGTTCGACACGCACACCGACGACAC
The DNA here is from genome assembly GCA_051984825.1 of Jatrophihabitantaceae bacterium. Lineage (GTDB taxonomy): Bacteria > Actinomycetota > Actinomycetes > Mycobacteriales > Jatrophihabitantaceae > DASXRA01. The sequence continues at coordinate 2,628 of JBPYES010000059.1, read as the reverse complement.
GCAACGGATGCACGAGCGTTCCTCCTGGCTGCTCGACGTGTGCCGTTCCGACGCTACACGCAATGGATAGGTAACGCGGTCGCCAACGTGCGCTCAGGCAGACCCGCCGGTTACGTCGCGCAACCCGATCTGAACGAGCGCGGCGTGCAGCCGCACCGATAGCGCGGCCAACTCGCGCACCGCCTCCTCAGCACGCGCCTTGGCCTCCGGACCCTTCTGCCGGGCCAGCGGGCCGACGACCTGGGAGAACAAGCCGATCTCCCGGTCGGCCGCCGTGCGGAACGCGCGCAGGTGGCGCCCCTCGAGGCCGTAACGAGCAAGATCGGCGACGACCTGCCCAACCGCCAACGCGTCATCGTCGTAGTGGCCGCCGGACTTCGCGGCGATCATGCCGAACTGCTCGAGTTCGTCGAGCTGGTCGCTGGTCAGCCCGGCCGCGTTGAGCAGCTCGTCCCGAGACAGCCGCAACGTCGGCGTCACCGGCCGGAAATGCTCGGCGGTCGGCGCGTTGTCGGCGATGGCGAGGTGGGGCACGCGCGGGACTCCGCCTGGCCCGGACGGCACCAGCCCGCGGTCGATGGCATCGAGTTGATCTTTGATCACGCGCAGCGGCAAGTAGTGGTCGCGCTGCTGACCGAGGACGTAGCGCAGCCGCGAAACGTCCGACGGAGAGAACTTGCGGTAGCCCGACGGAGTGCGGTCCGGGCTGACCAGACCCTCGGTCTCCAGGAAACGGATCTTGCTGATCGTGATGTCAGGGAAGTCGGCGCGCAGCTGCGTGAGCACCTCACCGATCGACAGCGTCGCGCGGGTAGCCGCGTCGCTCGCTGTCATCGGGCGGCTCACGCGGGCTGCCCGGCCCCGACCCCCGCCCGTACCGCGGCGGTCAGGTATACCAGCCGGAACTTGCCGATCTGCACCTCGTCTCCTCCCGCGAGGGGCGCCGCGTCGATGCGTTCACGGTTCACATACGTGCCGTTGAGCGAGCCCACATCATGGACGGTATAGCCACTTCCCTCCCGACGGAACTCGGCATGCCGACGCGACACGGTGACATCGTCAAGAAATATGTCGCTGTCCGGGTGGCGCCCGGCGGTCGTCACGTCCTGATCGAGCAGAAAGCGGCTGCCCGCGTTGGGGCCGCGTTTGACGACCAGCAGCGCAGAGCCGGGCGTCAGGGCGTCGACAGCACCCTGATGCGCCTCCGCCGAGAACTCGCCGTCCGAGTCGGGCAAGGTGCCCGTCGCGGGGAAGACGCTCGTGGCATCGGGCGCGTGCGGGTAGCTCGCCTCCGGCAGCGCCGCTCCGCAGTTCGAGCAGAAGCGGCCGCCAGCGGGGTTCTCGGCGCCACAAGCAGTGCAGAACACTCGGGTGCCCCTTTCCTTTGCGAACCATGCGGGCGCGGCCCGGTACCGATGATCGCGTAGTCGGAGGTGCGAACGCCCGCCGGGGTTGTGATCGGGGGCGAGCGTCTCGCGCGACCACGCAACCGGACTGGTGCCGCGAGCCTAGTTTGCCCGACCTGTCGAGGGCAATCGGGCCTGGTGCCTACGAGCTCAGGGTTCCATAGGCGCCGGCGTCGAGCAGCTCGCCGAGTTGCGCGGCGTCGCTCACCTCGACCTCGATGATCCAGCCCGCCCCGTAGGGGTCGCTGTTGATGAGCTCCGGCCGGGACTCCAATTCGTCGTTGCGCGCAGTGACGGTGCCGGTCACGGGTGCGTACAGGTCCGACACGCTCTTGGTCGACTCGACCTCACCAAACGCCTCACCCTTGCCGATCTCGGCACCCACCTCGGGCAGCGAGACATAAACGACATCGCCGAGCGCCTCCTGCGCATAATCGGTGATGCCGACCCGCATTGTGGTGCCCTCGACCCGAGCCCACTCGTGCTCGGCCGTGTACTTCAGGTCGTCGGGTACATCTGCCATGGTGGGACCTCTCCGATCGGGGGGCTCGTCGGAACATTACCGTCCGGTGGGTGCGGCGTACTTGGGATTGCGCAGCGTACTCACCACGCGAATGTCGACGCGCTGCTGCTCGTCGATCTGCGCGTCCCCTCCTGCATTGCGAGCCGTCGCCGCCACGCCGCCCGGGATGTTGAGCGCGGTATCAAGTGTCTTCGGATCGCCAATCGCCAGCACCTGATACGGCGGCTGTGCGAGCTGACCGTCCACGTGCACCCCGTCGGCGCCGTCGCTGAAGCTTGTGGACGTCGTGACCCGCACCGGGCCGAACTGCATCGCCTCGGCGCCGGCGCCGCGCAGCTCCTCGACCACGTCGAGCAGGTCTTCGGCCTTCAGCTTGCGCTGCGGGTCGCTGATGGTCACGGTGACGCCTGGCCCTGTCGCGGCCACCGTGCCGAGCAGCACCTGTAGCGACTGAAGCTCACGTTGAGCTTGTTCCTGAGCGACCTGGTCGCTGTTACCACTGCGGTCCAGTTCGTCGAGTGTGTTCTGCAGATCGGCGATTTGCTGATTCAGCCGTTCGGCACGTGCGTTCTGGTCGTCGAGGATGCGAATCAAGTCGTCCTCGCGCGCGTTCTGGAGGCTGTCCGACGACGAGTTCGAATGCACCTGCACCGCGATCGCGAATCCCAGGATGGCCGTGAGCACGCCGATCAAGGCGCC
>JBPYES010000058.1:0-10865 GCA_051984825.1 Jatrophihabitantaceae bacterium | reverse complement strand
CCGGGGATGACGATGAGGATGCTGACGATGCCGGCGTAGGCCAGCACATGACTTACCGGGACCACAGGCCGAATCTAGCCGACACTTGGACGTCCTACGATCGAGTTATGAGCGCCCCTGATTTCGGTGCGTACCGCCTTTCCGACGAGCACGTGATGCTGCGTAAGGCGGTGCGGCAGCTAGCCGAGGACAAGATCGCCCCGTATGCCGCGGAAGTCGACGAGGACTCGCGATTTCCGCAGGAGGCGCACGACGCACTTGTGCAGGCCGGCTTCCACGCCGTGCACATCCCGGAGCAGTACGGCGGCGCCGGCGCCGACGCGATCGCCGCGGCGATCGTGATCGAGGAGGTGGCGCGGGTGTGTGCGTCCTCGTCGCTGATTCCGGCGGTGAACAAGCTCGGGACGATGCCGCTGATGCTGTCGGCGTCCGAAGAGCTGAAGAAGCAGATGCTGCCACCGGTGGCGACCGGCGAGGCGATGTTCAGCTATGCGCTGTCCGAACGGGAGGCCGGCTCCGACGCTGCGGCGATGCGCAGCCGAGCTGTACAAGATGGTGACCACTGGGTGCTCAACGGCACCAAATGCTGGATTACCAATGCCGGGGTCTCGACCCACTACACGGTCATGGCGGTGACCGACCCGGGTCAGGGGCCACGCGGCATCTCGGCGTTCGTGGTCCATCGTGACGACCCCGGCTTCAGCGTCGGGCCTAAGGAGCGCAAGCTCGGCATCAAGGGCAGCCCCACCTGCGAGGTCTACTTCGAGAACTGCGCGATCCCTGCGGACCGGATCGTCGGCGAACCGGGCACGGGTTTCAAGACCGCACTTGCCACGTTGGACCACACCCGGCTCACGATCGGAGCCCAGGCACTTGGCATCGCACAGGGCGCGATCGACGCGTCGATTGCGTACGTCAAACAGCGCCAGCAGTTCGGTCGGCCGATCGCCGATTTTCAAGGCGTGCAGTTCATGCTCGCGGACATGGCGATGCGCACTGAGGCTGCCCGGCAGCTGGTGTACGCCGCGGCGGCGCGCGCCGAGCGGGGCGAGCCGGGCTTGACGTTCCAGTCTGCGGCGGCCAAGTGCTTCGCGTCCGATACCGCGATGGCCGTGACCACCGACGCGGTGCAGCTGTTCGGCGGATACGGCTATACGAGGGACTTCCCGGTCGAGCGCATGATGCGCGACGCCAAGATCACCCAGATTTACGAGGGCACCAACCAGATCAACCGCTTGGTGATGGCGCGCCAGTTGCTCAAGTAAGCCCAGGGGACGCCGACGGCGCCTAGATCCAGCCCCGGCGCACCGCGTACGCGACGGCCTGGGTCCGGTTGCGCAGCTGCAACCGGGTGGTGAACTCCTGGAGGACGTTCTTGATCGTCCGCTCGGAGTAGGCAAGGCGCTGGGCGACCTCGCGCGTTGAATGTCCCTCGGCGAGCAGCGCAAGAACCTGGCGCTCGCGGCGGGTAACCCGGGCATCGGGCGACGGCAGATGCCATCGATTCACCGGCCGGGCTGACGGAATCGGGCCCGCTGTTGACAGGCGGCGTACCCCGTAGCCCGATGCGACGCGGTGCACTGCCAATGCCGAATCGTTCACCGTCTGCCTCCCACCCGAGATCAGCGAACCCTGATCATGTAGAGCGGGCCGGTGTGCCTCTTGATACATGCTGCGCGGATAGCTACGCGCCGGCGGGTAGTTCCATCTCGCGCAGGTCGTAAGCGTCTACGAGTGGTGGTTCGGTTGCGGCACGCACGTCGCGTATGGACACGCCGGGTGCCAGCTCGCGTAGTAGCAGCCCGTCTTCGGTGACGTCGATGACCGCGAGGTCGGTGATGATCTGCTGCACGCAGTGTTTGCCGGTCAGCGGCAATGAGCACTCGTTGACGATCTTGGGGCTGCCGTCGCGGGCGATGTGTTCCATCATCACGATGACCTTCTTGGCGCCGTGCACGAGGTCCATCGCGCCGCCCATCCCCTTGATCATCTTTCCGGGGATGGTCCAGTTCGCGAGGTCGCCGTTGGTCGAGACCTGCATCGCGCCCAGGATGGCGACGTCGATGTGCCCGCCGCGGATCATGCCGAACGAGGTCGCCGAGTCGAAATAGGACGCCCCAGGCAGCACCGTCACGGTTTCCTTGCCGGCGTTGATCAGGTCCGGGTCGATCTGGTCGTCGTAGGGGTAGGGGCCGACGCCGAGCACGCCGTTCTCGGACTGCAGCACCACGTGCACGCCGTCCGGGACGTAGTTGGGCACCAGGGTGGGCAACCCGATGCCCAGGTTCACGTACTGCCCGTCGCGCAGCTCCGTGGCCACCCGCGCGGCAAGCTGAAGTCGCGTCAACGCCATGGCTAATTCCTCTCGCGGACAGTGCGCTTCTCGATCCGCTTGCCTTCGGTGCCCACCTCGACGACCCGCTGCACGAACACGCCCGGGGTGTCGACCTCGTGTGGGTCGATCTCACCGGGCTCGACCAGCCGCTCGACCTCGGCGATGGTGACCCGTCCCGACATCGCGCACAGCGGGTTGAAGTTGCGCGCCGACTTGTCGTAGACGAGGTTTCCGTGACGATCGCCCACTGCGGCGCGCACCAAACCGAAGTCGCACACGATGCCGTGTTCGAGCACGTAGTCGGCTCCGTCGAAGTCGCGCACTTCCTTCGCAGGCGAGGCGAGCGCGACCGTGCCGTCGGCGGCGTAGCGCCACGGAAGCCCGCCCTCGGCGACCCAGGTGCCGACACCGGCGGCGGTGTAGAACGCGGGGATGCCCGAGCCGCCCGCCCGCAGCCGCTCCGCCAGCGTCCCTTGTGGGCACAGCTCCACCTCGAGCTCACCCGACAGGTACTGCCGGGCGAATTCCCGGTTCTCCCCGACATAAGACGACACAGTGCGCCGGATGCGCCGCTTGTCCAGCAGCAGACCCAGTCCGGCGCCGTCCACACCGCAGTTGTTCGACACCGTCTCCAGGTCCGTACTGCCGTGCTCGAGCAACGCCTCGATCAGCCGTATCGGCACCCCACACAGGCCGAAGCCGCCCACGGCCAGCGACGCGCCGTCCGGGATGTCGCGGACCGCGTCCGCGGCCGAGCTGACTGTCTTGTCCATATATGCGCTCCCGGCATCCTCGTCCGTCCCGCACCCTACCGAGGCTGCGGCAGGTAGGGTGCGGGGGCGCGGGAGGTCAGGACAGGAGGCGCTCATGACCGCAGTCGCGGCCGCGGCTGCAAGGGTCGAGGCGCCTGCGACCCGGTCGCGGCTCAGTGTCCGTATTGTTCATTCCGTCCCCGACCTGGTAGCGAGCGCCCTCGCCGGTTTCGCACTGCCCGCGATGGTGCTGCTGCTGGCCGGGCACTTCAGCCCGGGCTGGGTGTTCCCGGCGGGCGTCGCCGGAGCCGCCCTGGCGGTGGCGGTCTGTGGCGCCGGGCCTGAGCACGTCGATCGCCGCGCGGTGCGCTACACCCTGATCGCGATCGGGCTGGCGTTCGCCTGGTGCCTCATCAACTCCTTCTTCTCCGCCGAGAACCTGTTCGCGCACCGCGACCCGGCGACATACAACCTCACCGGCCGCTGGCTGATGGACCATTCGCACCTGCGCATACCGAGCCAGGCCGAGATCTTCGGCTCGCCGGCGGGCGGCGCCGGCGGGTCGGCCGGGTTCGGGCAGGACGGCCCGGACCAGCTGTACTCGCAGGGCAATCACCTGCTGCCCGCGCTGCTCGCCGTAAGCGGGTGGCTGTTCGGTATCGCGGGTCTGCTCAAGGCGAATGTGACGTTCGGTGCGCTGGCTCTGCTCACGTTCTTCGGCCTGGCGCGCCGAGTCGTCGATCCACCACTGGCACTTCTCGCGATGGTGGTGTTCGGGGTCTCGATGCCGCTGATCTTCGTTAGCCGCGACACCTACTCCGAGCCGCTCGCGCTGCTGTTCCTCGTCGGCGGGCTCGGGCTGTTGCACCGAGCGGTGGGCTCCGGGCTGCACCGCGACTTCGCCCTGGCGGGCTTCGTGTTGGGGACGTCGGCGATGGCGCGCGTCGACAGCGGCGTCAGCCTGCTGGCCGTGCTCTTAACCGCTGCCATCTTCCCGATCTTCGCGAGGCCCACGGAGCGGCGGAAGGCGGTGCTTTCGGCGTACGCGCTCGTCGGCGGACTTGTCGTGCCGGTCCTGGTCGGCTGGCTGGACGTGGCGCACCTCTCCTACGGGTACTACCGCGACGAACGGCACCACATTCTCCCGATCTTCTACGCCGGATACGCGCTGCTCGTGATCTTGCCCTTGGTGGTCTGGGCGAGCTGGCATCCTGCGGTGCGCCGCGTGCTTCGCTCACCACAGCTGCCTCGCCGTGCGACGATCGCCGCGGCCGTGCTGATCGGTGGCGGAGTCGCGTTCCTGGCGAGCCGTCCACTGTGGATGGTCGCGCACGGCCGGAACAACCCGTTCGTTGCCTCCTTGCAGCGGCAGGCCGGCGATGCGGTGGACGGCACGCGCACCTACGACGAGTGGACCGTGCACCGGCTCGCGCAGTACCTGGGCTGGCCGCTCGTGATCCTCGGCGTGATCGGGTACATCCTGCTCGTGCGCCGGTGTATTCGCACCAGATCCCTTGCCACGATAGGGACGATCACCGTTGGGCTCGCCATGTCGCTGCTCTACCTGCGGGCATCGACGATCACGCCGGACCAGCCCTGGGCGATGCGCCGCTATGTCCCCGTCGTGCTGCCCATCCTGATCATCGCGGCCGCCTACTGCATCTGCGTGTTGCTACGACAGTCGGCGGTGCTGGTGCGCGCCGCGGCGGTGCTGCTGGCTGGCACGATGATCGCGATCCCCGCCGCCGTCAGCGCGCCGATGGCCGGCGCCCGCGAGGAGGTGCCGCAGCTCGTCCAGGTGCAGCGCATCTGCGCCGCGGTTGGTGCGCGGGGCGCCGTGCTCGCGGTCGACGATTCGGCGCTGACGAGCTACTCGCAGACGATTCGCTCGTACTGCAACGTGCCGTCGTACGGACTGGTCGGCGCGGCGCCGGCACAACTCGTGCCGGTGCGGGCTGCCGTGACCGCTCACCAGCGCGTGCTGTATCTGTTGTCCACCGATCCGGCGAAGATCCACTTCGCCGGGGCACCGCCCGCCACACCGTTCTCGGAAGTGACGACGACCCGCTGGCCCAGCGTGCTGCACGGACCGCCCACTGCTGTCGATCACGAGACCGTCGCGGTGTATCTCGCAACCGTGCGACCCGACGGACTGGCCGAGCCGGTCACAGCAGCTGGCTGACCCGTTCCTGCTCGGCGCGGCGCGCCACGACGTCCGGCGCCGCATTGCGAACAATCACCACCGAGCCACCGATGGCGAGGGGCACGAGCAGTGCGTCCAGCCAGTCGTCGCGGGTGGTGAGGATGCGCGCACCAGCGTCCAGGTCAAGCTCCGCGGCACGTGCCTCCGCCCGTACGACCACGTCGGCACGGGACGCGCCGTCCAATGCCGGGTCCCCCGGCGAGGCAGGCGAATGCACTGTTGTCCAGACGTCGGGCTGCGGCCGCACGGAGGCGACGTAGTCGGAGGTGCCGGGCGGTGGCGCAGCCCCGAAGCCGCGTGCCGCCGATTCGAGCGCGACGGCGTACGTGTCGGCCGGCCCGGACGGAGCGGAGCCGGCGACGAAGGCCACCGCTGCGCCATCGGGATCGGTAAGCACCTGCAGCCCGGCTGTCCAGCACCCGAGTAACACCGGCACGGCGATCCAGTGCACCGGCAGGTCGACGTGTGCTGAGTCTCCGACGCCGAGCCCAAGCTCGTCGGTGAGCAGGAAATGCGTCTTGGCCACCCAGTTACCGAGAGAACGTACCGATAGCTCCGTGCGCTCGCCGCCGGCCTCGTCGTAGAAGGTGACGAACGGCCGTGACGGTGCGGTGGAAACCAGCGCCGCGAACAACGCCTCAGGTGACGTCGGCATCAGTTGATGCAGGTCCCGGTGTCTGCGGCCGTCATGCCGTTCGATGACGACGGCGAGGGCGACGGCGACGCCGCGGCCAGCGGGCGATGGCTGGCCCCGTGCGGTGCATGCGCGGTGCTCACGGAAAGGCCGTCCGCACCCAGCAGCAACGTCACGTGCTGCACCGAACTGGTCTGCTGGCCCGCGGCACCCGGAACCTGCTCGGCCACAGTCTTGGCCTGCCCCTGCATGCCGGGCGGGTACTCGATCACCGTCATTGCACTGCGCGCTTTTGCCGTGCCGACGGTGCCGACCTTGAACCCGAGCTGCCGCAATGTGCTGGCGCTGCGGGTCGCCGCACCGTTCTCGGCCGACCCGTTAAGCACATCGACCGTTACCGAGCCGGGCGAGACGGTCTTGGCGTTGCCGAAGCCCGACGTGCTGGCGCTGCCGACAAGGCCCAGGACGAACTGCCGTACCTCCGCCGGGTCGACGACCACGACGTTTCCGACGTCGACGTTCTCGGTGCCATGCGTGGGGATCGTCTTGAAGACGAGGTTCCCGGCGCTGAGGTCCTGGAACTGCTCAGCCAGCTTGAGGGGATCCATCGAGTCGTCCATCTGAAGAGACGTGCTCACCGCCTTGAGCAGCTTCTGGAGTTTGAAGGGGTTGAGCAGCGTGCCGGCGCTGGACACCTTGCGAAACGCGGCGGACAAGAAGTACTGCTGCCGCTTGATGCGATCCAGGTCGCCCCCGGGCAGCCCATAACGCTGTCGGACGAACGCGAGCGCCTGCTTGCCTTTGATCGTGGAGATGCCCTTGGGCAGGTTGATGCCGGAGTTCGCCTCGCGCTGTGCGGCGCAAAGGTCGACCTGGACACCGCCGATGGCATTGCTAATGCGGTAAAAGCCCAGCAGGTCGACTTGCACGAAGTGGTCGATCGTGAGGCCGGTGAGGTTCTCGATGGTCTGGACGAGCAGCCGGGCGCCCGCGGCCTTGTCACCCTGGTGATCTTGCATGCCGTCGACGTACGCCGAATTCAGCTTCGCCATACCGTGCCCGGGAATTGCCACGTAAGAGTCGCGTGGGAACGAGATGACGGTCGCCTTCTGCCCGTTGGCAGGCAGGTGCATCAGCATCATCGTGTCGGTGTTGTAGCTGCCGCCGTCTCGCGTAGTGCCGAGCTGGCGCAGTTCGGCATTGGTCGCGGTATCGCGGTCGTCGTTTCCGACCACGAGAATGTTCTGGTCTTTGCCGTCGAGATCGTGGGTGGGCTTCCCGGCGCCGCCGATCGCGTTGACCCGCCGAATGTCGGACTTGAATCCGTTGTACGTCGACCAGGCCCAGCCACTGACGGCCACCACCCCGACTGACAGCACCGTGGCCACGACCGCGAGGCCGACGATGAAGCCGCGCTTGACGTCGTGCCGTGCGCTCGCCGGTGACCCGTCAGCCGGCCCCTTCTCGGCGGCCCCGCGCCCCCGCCGGGCAGGCCGTACACCGCGCGGGTCGAGCTCGGGTGGCAGTGCAGAACCACCGTCGTCGGAGGGCACGCCGCCGAGGGTACCTGCTCAGTTGATGCAGTTCGGCTGAGTGAGCGGCGCCGGCCTACTCGGAGTGGGCCTTTCGCCGGGGTCAAGCGCCTTGACGTCTACGCCGTTGTCGCCGAGCACCAGCGTCACCTTGGCGACCGAGCTCGTCTCGGCCAGTGCGGCGCCGGGCACCTGCGCGGCCACCGCCTTGGCCGCCGACTGCGCACCGTTCGGGTACTCGATCGTGGTGTCCGCCATCGGCTCGGTCGAGTCGACCACGTCGACGTGGAAGTGCGCCGCGCGCAATGCGTCCGCGTTCCGGCCGGCGAGCCGGCTGATCGTCGTCCCGTTCAGCACGTCAAGGGTGACGTCGGCGGGTGTGGCGGGATGTGCCGCGGAGAGCGCTGGGTCGGCTGGCTTGCCCTGCAACTGGTTGACGAACCCCGGTATCGCCGCACTGTCCACGCCAACGATCGCGGTCGCGACACCGTCCGGATAGATCAGCTGCGCACCGTCGTTGGGGATGGTCGCGTACTTGATGTTGCCGCCGGCCAGCTCCTGGAACTGGCGGGCCAGCGAGATCAGGTTCAGTGCCGGATCGGTCAGCAGTGAAGAACCCACTGCGGAAAGCAGGTTGTGCAGCTTGAACGGATTGAGCAGCACGCCACCGGAGAGCACCTTGTCGAATGCCGCGGACAGGAAATACTGCTGCCGTCGAATCCGATCCAGGTCGCCCCCCGGTAGTCCGTGCCGCTGCCGTACGAACGCGAGCGCCTGGGAACCCTTGATCACCGAATGGCCCGCGGGCAGGTCGATTCCCGAGTAGTGGTCTTGCTGCGCCTGCCGTAGGCACACGTCCACGCCGCCGATCGCGTTGCTGATGCGATAGAAACCGAGCAGATTCACCTCGACGTAGTGATCGATGTGCAGGCCGGTCAGCGCGGTGATCGTCCTTATCAGCAACCTGATTCCGGCACTCTCCCGTTGGATCTCGTCCTTTCCGGCGGCCTTCGCGGCGATGTACCCGTCCCCGTATGCAGCGTTGATCTTGCCTTTGCCGTTGTCCGGGATGTTCACCCACGAGTCGCGCGGAAACGACACCACCGTCGCTTTGCGGCCGTCGGCGGGAATGTGCAGCACCATCATCGTGTCGGTGTTGACGCTGCCCCCATCGTCCTGCGTCGAGAGGGCGCGCAACTCGGCCGGTGTCGCGCCCGCGCGGCTGTCGTTTCCGAGCAGCAGGATGTTCTGATCGCTGCCGTCGATGTCGCGCTGACCCTTGCCGAGCGCCGGCACGGGGTCGCCGTGCTTAATGCCCGCGGCGAAGTTCTGATACGTCGCCCAGGCCAGACCGCTGCCCAAGAGCGTGAACAAAGATGCGACCGCGACCGCGAGTCGCACCGCGACGCGCGTGCGGTGCGTCAGCAGAGCCGGCACGCGCTCCCCATCCACCCCCCGAGGCTAACCGCGGGTAGCGGCGTGTTGCGGCAGGCGTGCAGCCGGGCGAGTCACTGCAGCGTGCCGTTGAAGAAGTACGGCACCATCTGCCACGCGACCCACACGGCAGCCCCGAGCGGTACGACCAGCAGCCACCACGGAAGCCTACGAAGCAACGGGACGCACACGACCACAAAGGCTTCCGACCGGTAGGTGCTGGCGTCGCCGCCGGCGATGTACGGCACCAGCCACACGCCGACGGCCGTCAGTACGAAGGCCAGGTCGAACGTGGAGACGCGGCTCATGATCGCCGCCGACCGGTCCTGCTGCCGCTCCTCGGTAACATCGCGTCCGCGCACTGCGGCAATGATCGTGACGAGACAGGCAAGCCCCACGAAGCAGAGTGTCAGCAGCGTCTGCGACGCGGTGTAGTTCTGCACCTGCGCGCCGCTAGGTTGCGATGTCCACAGTGGACGCAACCGGTTGGTCAACGTGTCAAGTGGCATGTGCGCACCGACGTTGTACTTCTTCGCGCTGATGAAATACGCGTTCCAGATTCCAACCGCTATCTGCATCGTGAGCAGCACGGTGCCGAAGCCCGCGGCAGCGCCGAGACCAGGGATGATCAACTGGAACCGCCGGCGTCCGCGCACGGCCAGCAGGCCCACGACAAGCAGGGCCGGCGCCAGCACGATCGCCGTTATATAGCTGTACGCGGCGACGAACCCCGCGGCGAATCCTGCCCATGCGAAGACAGGCCGCGACGTACACAGTGCGAAGTACAGGCAGGCGAGCATCGCGGCGATGCACAACGAGATCGGGAAGATCGCAGCGAAGTAGACCTGTCCGGGGAAGAATGCCGCGATCAGCAGGCACATCCACCGCGTCCCCGTGGAGCGGGCATCGGCGAGCAGGCGCCACATGATCACGAGGACGAGGTACCAGCATGCCCAGGCGAGTGCGAGTCCGGCGGTCTCGATGGGCAGGGCTGTCAGGTTCGCCAGGCCGCGCACCGCATACGGATAGCCCGGGAACCAGCCGATCGTCCCGCAGAGGTAGTTGCCCGGTGGCAGGTGCGCGGGCAACGCATGCGTGGGGCAGTGCCAACCGGCGTCGTAGCCGGTGCGTGCGATGTGCAGGTACTGCCCGCTGTCCCAGCGCGCGTACCTCGTCGGATCGAACATGCGCCACCCGTGCGGACGGGGGCGGATGGCGATCGTGACCCACGCGACCACGAGCGCCACGAGAGGTGGGACGAGTGCCTCCCCGTAGCGCCACCAGCGGGGACGTCCATCGATGCCGGACTCGGCCGTCTCCGGCGCGATCCGAGTGCTCGTCAGGTCAGACAACTCGCGGCGCGTCTCCGTAGTGTTCGGTGAGGCAGCGCCCTCGCAGGCGTGGTGTCCTACCTCTGCGATACTGGCTCGTCAAGGATCAGCGTCTCATACACCGATTCGGAGGGTCTTGCGCATGCGCGTCCTGGTTACCGGCGGCGCCGGCTTCATCGGCGCCAACTTCGTGTGCCGGACGGTCGCGACCCGCTCTGACGTGCAGGTCACGGTCCTGGATGCGCTGACGTACGCGGGTAGCGAGGCGAGCCTGGCGCCGGTCGTGGACCGGATCGAGTTCGTGCAGGGCGACATCGCCGATGCCAGCGTCGTCGACAAGTTGGTTGCCGAGACCGACGTGGTCGTTCACTTCGCGGCCGAGTCGCACAACGACAATTCGCTGTCCGACCCGTCACCGTTCGTCCGCACCAATGTGGTCGGGACGTTCACCCTGCTCGAGGCGGTGCGCCGCCACGGCGTGCGCTTCCACCACATCTCCACCGACGAGGTGTACGGGGACCTGCCGCTCCACGATCCGCGCAAGTTCACCCCGCAGTCGCCGTACAACCCGTCCAGCCCGTACAGCTCGACGAAGGCCGGCTCCGACCTGCTGGTGCGCGCCTGGGTGCGCTCGTTCGGCGTGC